>NZ_CP084875.1 GCF_020526085.1 Klebsiella africana
ATGACTGTGAACAAGAAAACGGAAAAAATTAACAATGAAATCAAAGAACAAGCCGCATTCTCATTCAATGTCGTAGGGGGTACGGGTAAAGTTACTAACTTTACCCCTGGTAACAATGGTACCGTTCAACCTGTTGCTTTGTTGAGGCTTGGGGTATTTGTCCCGGCCCCTCCGGGCGTAGCAAAGAAAAACCTCCCAGAGGGTTTGGTTACGATGGATGTGTCACGCGATTTACAGCATATGCAGATCGCATCCAGTGAAGGCTACAAAGAAATATCGCTATCCAGCCCTCGTCTTGATATGGGGACAGATTTCCGTGTATGGCTTGGTATAGTCCGTTCTTTACATGACCATGGCCATTACTCAGGAAGGATTAAGCTTCCTTTTAGCACCTTCCTTAAAAATTGTGGGTTTGACCCCTCGAGGTCGAATAAGCCCATGAAACAACGTATCGATGCTTCGATGATTAAACTGAAAATGGTCACTTTTCAGTTCCGCAATGAAGATTCAACCCTCACGACCGGCCTCATTAACTGGGCACGGTACAACATAAAAACCAATGAGATTGAGATAGAGGGAGATCCCCGGATTCAGGAGCTCTATCAGATTGACTATAAGGTTTATCTTCGCCTTAAGGCTCTTGATAACCTGCAAAGGAAAGAGTCCGCCCAGGCCTTGTATACCTACCTCGCCAGCCTACCTAAAGACCCCGCACCAATCTCAATGAAACGCTTTCGCGACCGTTTACGGCTAACGTCCCCAGTAGCCTCTCAGAACATGATCATTCGCCGTTCGTTGAAGGAACTTGAGCAAATCGGTTACTTGCAATACAGAGAAGAGAAGATTGGTCGGTCAATAAAGTTCCACATACTTAAACGAAGTCCCTCGCTGGATGCCAAAAAGACCATCCTGGTCCCGGCTGCACATAACCCAGCTGATGACGATGCACTGATACATAAACTTAAAATGCTGAAGGCTGCAGGTTACTCAGAAACTGAGATTGCTGGCGTTCTGGATGCCCTCGATAAGTTGCAGAGGGAAGGAAAACCGGAATCCGAAGTCGAAGATGCCGATTTTGAGGAGCTTTAAGGTAGCAGCATTCAGGAAATCAGGCGTACAAAAGAGGGGGATGACTCTCTGGAAGAATAGTCCCCTTATCGAAAAGTAACTTTTATCGCTGTTGCTGCACTTTTAACTACACGTCCATTGTTGCCTCTCTACACGAAAACACAGTAACTATCTGATACTACAGCAAATAAACTTCATTCAAGACAAGTTCAATCAGAAACATTAACGGTCGTATGTTGTCATTCGTATCCGACCTCTCAAGCTCAAAACATTAACCGTCGTACGTTCCTATGGACGTGCAAAGCCCGCAGATTGTCACTTTAATCTGAAAGAATTAACGGTTGTACGTTCACAGTATCAGGGTAACCCCAGAAAGATAGTGGCGTTTTACACTATAAAACAATTACTTAAGAGCTATTCAAGTAGGTTGGCATGGTTAGATAGCTGTTGTGCTCATCCTTTGAAAAGTGAAAAGATTAACCGTCGTACGTATCACCATGCATTTTTACAGGGATGCGAACTTACCGTTAGTTGCGATGTTTGTTACCTCGTAAGCCATCGAGTGAGCCCAGTTCAACGGGGCCTTATGTTGCATGCTAAGTGTCGATTATCGTAAAGCTACTCTCCGGTTTTACTTTCTGGTCACAACGCAACTTTGAGAAAGTTACTTTTATGCCGGAAGTGTTCTATGCGTTGTGCGGTTCTGGTTCCAGGACAACGCTTGTATGCTCGTTCGTTCTAAGAGATCGCTTTGCCCAGGTAAATAACCAGGACGGAAAGTTACTTTTGTCGATAAACCCTGTTCGGAATTGGTTTCGCCAGGTGTAAGCAAGAGCCTATAGATGAAGAGAGGGACAGAGTGGAACGAAGGCAATTTTCTTTGTGCATCCGTTCGTACATCTGGCCTACTCTGACCTCCAGCACTGACGCAAGGTTTATCGCAATCAAAAGTAACTTTGTTAAACAACCTCACCAGATTTGCTCCGGTAATCCGTTGCTAATCACAGGCAGGACAATTTTACAGAGTCAGCGAATCATTTTTCGTAACTAAGGAACGTTTTTTGGGGATGTAAACAAAAAAATGTCATTACATATCAATGCTGTATAAATAAACAGTGTGACAACATAACTGCGGCTGTTTTTTGACCGATGGGAGGGGTGGGGGGGACGAGGAAAAGAGGGCAGCGTCTAAGGCATAGTTATGGTTTTGACCGTATGTCTCTAATGAGTCGCATAAAGTTTAAAAAGAGATGAGAAGACTACATCATAAATATGAAGCATATTCCTCTTAGAGATATCTGTGTTGTGGGGGGATGAGCTGTTGTTTATGACCATGCTGTACTCCCGTAAAAGTCACTTTTCCGCTTTTCTCACTGTTGTCGGTACACTAGTCATTTTTATACTTGCACCGGCACCCTACACATTTGTGCTGGTGGGCCATATCGAGACCAGAACAACATGATCAATCACTCACGCCTCAGTCACCCTCTGTAGCTCTTTCCGTAATTATTGGATGTTTATGATATATATAATGTTTTTTGGACGGAATTCTTAAATAGGGGCTTTACACAACGTTTCAATCTGTATAATTGTTCCTGCCAGACACGAATACATTAGGGGTTTTAACTGCATATGGGTGAACGTGGAAGTTGCCGAAGAAATCGAAGCCTACGCTGCTTGCCCTGCTATGAAAAAAACTGGCACCGTTTAAGGGCGGGTCTGGATCATAACGGATGGGGAGATGTATCAGTACTCGCAACTAAAGGTACAGGTTATATGTGTAAATGCAGGCAGTGCGGGCACGAATACATATCCTATTCCCTGGCTGCACGCCGCCAGTTTCAGTACCAGATAAACAGAAAATTCGCCGTATCCAGCATGCAGGAAAATAAATTTTATTCAAAAGACAATTTATCGTCTTAAGCCAGAATCTCCACTGCATATCAGGATACACTTCAAGTATATGGTGGTTATGTATGGAAGAGTGAATTATGTTTCGGACAAGCAGAAGATATCTGGTTAGAAAGATAATCAAAAATTAAGGCAGGTCAGAGTAATGAAATCCTCTATTCCACCGATTCTGTATGGAAGAAATATATCCGATATTTCGGAGAAGCATTTTGCCCCCTGGTTCTGTCATGACGATCAATACCCTGCTTTGGTGCTGGCTTCAACGAAGATAGTTCCGGAGTCACCTTCCCAGGACTGGTTCCTTGGCGAAGAACAATGCGGAGGCCACAGTTGTAACCAGTTCCCGGCAGCGGTTTTACCATTGCAGATCATGCCTCAAAAACATGGGGTGCTGGAGAGCATTGCAGATGAGGCATTTGAGCCACGCTCGCTCGATTATTTTAACTGCGCGGGCGACGAGGAACAGAAGCGGGTACGGCTGAATTATCAGTCATACGTTATTTCTCTCGGGTTAACCTGCTCGGATGAAAATGCTCTCCTGTTGACACAGGCGCTATACCCCCTGGATGCGACTGACGCCAATCTCAGGGCCTTAACCACAGAACAGACCGATCTCAGAAGCCTTAATGTCACCACTGGGCTGGTCCTTTTTGTAGTGGGGGTGAACTGCGACTAGGAGAGAGAAGTAAAGGATAGTGTCATTACTATGCCACAGGCACAAATTAACCAATAAAAGTCACTTTTGAGGTAGAAATGAAAAACATTAAACGGGAAGCATTACTGGTACCCATCATCGGGCTGTTGATCCTCTCCTACCACATGGGCTATTTCCTTTCGGACTGGCCTTTCTGGCAGGTATACGCCATCCTGGCGCTGGCCTACTTTGCTGGTCGTTTTGGACTGAAAAAAAGGGCGTCTTCTAAAGACGAACCTCAGGAAGGCAAGACTACCGGTCAGTAAAGCATTACGTGTACTGGCCTGTTCCACTCTCTACATACAGGCCACTCAGTCAATTTACGGAAAACCATAAAAGGAAAACACCATGAGTAACATGACCGTGTCGTTTTACAGCAAAAAGCATCATGACACCGTAGCAAGCGCTATTAAGGCCCGTGCAACATCATCAATTGAGCTGCTCTGTTCTCCTACGCTGAATCAGCTTCTGGATCTGACAAATTCAATCTGCCAGTGCGCAGGTATTGAAAATCAGGTTGGCATTTTTGTTGCCGACTCAGACACTGACGAATCCGCTCCCGGTGAACAGGTATCTAATAACCATGCTGTCTGGCTATATAACCAGAAACGGCATAATGCTGCCCGTGATGCGATAGTGAAGAAAGACATTACGGAAGTGAAGATTGATGAGCCGCTGACGCTTAATGAGCTTATGGCGATCATCGATGTGGTCAGCCGTTGTGCAGGTATTGATGATGACGTAGTCGGTATTGCCGAGCCGATGATGACGGTTATTGATACTGGACATTCCGGGCAATCTACAGCTCAGGAATTGATGCTGCATTAATAAAACTCACTCGCAAAAGTAACTTTTGCAAGGAGGTGTTTATGCTGTTTCGGAAACTGGTGTTGTTGGGAGGGGCCTGTACCTTACTTTTGGCCTATCACGGTGGTTATTGGCTTAGCGACTGGCCGTGGTTGTTTTATTATGCGTTGATCTCATGGTGGTTTGCATTTAGCTGGTATATTTTCATTACCCCTAAAGCAGCTTCTGTTCCGGGAAAGAATAAGAAAAAGGAAAAATCATTGCCTATCGTTAGTCAATCTCCGACTCACCGGTATAAACAGACTGATAGTGATGATTCTTCACTGATTTTACACAGCATTTATTACTCATCAATAAGCAACGTTCAGTCGGATAGTATCGTTAATAATGGAGCAGATTGTAGTTATTCGGACTCGACAGATTCAGGTTGCAGTGGGGGTGATTAAAAGTCATGGATAAATAATTACTATTTTTACAAAAAAGTTGATGAGGAGGAGATATGGTACACACAGGAATAACCGATCACGCCAGACTCAGACTTATGCAGCGATCTAGACTTCCTCTGCATGTGCTCACTGATATGATCGACAAAAGGGAATATGTTGATTTGGGTTCGAAACCCGGGATATTAAAAGAACACATTCTGATTTACAGTCGACTGGATGAGAGGTGGTACGTTCTAATCAGGGACATAATATCAGGATGTATCGTTACGGTGTTACCAGAAAACTTCCATGATTCTTCATTTATAAAAATTAAAGAATCAGATAAGAAATCTGCTTATGATTTAGCAAATAAAGTCAGTGCTCCTGGTTCTGAATTTATTAGTATAAATCTATGTTATAATGATTTCGATGGTTATCGACATTCAAAGAAGATTTATTCGATACCACTTTCACAAATTGATGTATCGCAAGATACTTTTTTAAAGTCCAAATTTATCAAATTGCTTAAAAGACAGATTAGGGAAAACATTGCACGAGGGCTTTCATTTGATGAACAGATGATTGAACCTGGTTATACACCGCTCTTCCTGAACGTAAAGTTCAGCCCGGATACGTACAAAATACTCTATTTTTGAATGCAGGAGCATCTGAATGTCTGACAGAACGGTTTTTTTGAATTTCCTATCGCAAGATACGACCCCCTTTATTACTGAGGTTGAAATGCTTATTGGTGGAGTTCCACGAATCATGTATCCAGATGGCACGGAACAGTTTGCGGATGATGAAACCGATACACTCCTGATTTACTCCCCTCGACTGACCGAAATTGAACTTGAAGCTTTTTGCGAATTGAATATTGAGCATTACCGGACTTTTCACGATGCCAATGTAAAGCAACTGATCAGGGGAGACCGCGTACCATTAACACCATTCTGGGCAGAATAAACTTAGCTGCTGGGACTACAGCTTTTTTGGGGGGATCATGTATCTGCATCTTGTTCCAACGCTATACCACACCATTTCAAATAAATGCCGACTTGAATCAGTGACGATCCCGGAACTGGAGTTTGAGATTAAAGGTGATGCCCTTTCATGCGGAAGACCGTTTCCTAATAAACGGCTTACTGTGGGTATGCAAAAAAATCGTAAAGCCATGGTTGGCTTACTTCTTGAGTATGAAAAGAAAGTAAGTCATTTTACAACGCAATATAAATGGTACATAGGAGACATTGGTTTTGTTCAGCACAATATTAAAACTATAGTGATGGATTCTGAATTTGACCTTATTTCACAATATATAGGCTTGAATATTGGTCTTGATGAATTTAAACCAAGGCTCCATCCTTCTTATCACAAAGTCGCTCCGGTTAAAATACAACCGATGATGGAATCATATCGAACCGGCGAAGCGGTTAATACTTTGCAGCATGATGTATGGGAGAATAATGTTTTATTGTCCAGAACGGAAACATTGCTCTTGAATACTTTGGAGTCTGACAGGCTTTCCAGATACAGTATTTTAACCGACAGGCTTCCCCAGCCAGACTCTGCAATTTGCATTTGAAAATTCTAAATGCAGCTCCGGTTTAGTTCCGGGGCTTTTTTTCAACAAGACATTCTTAACTATTCTTGCAAGTTCTGTTATAGGAATCCTGAAATACAATCAGAAAATGTATGGTGCATGTAATTTACGTTTTTACGGTTTGTTTCAGTCTAATATCCTTCATAATTACTAAATGATTTTGGCTTAAGTTTCAGTCTTTTTTAATACCCTTTGTAAACACTGGAGCATTATGAATTATAGTCTTTCGATCCAGAATGTCAGGCCCTGAGAAAGTTACTTTTTTTGGGGGAATTTAAAAGATGGGGGTTGATGAAGAGGTAAAAAAAGGTATCCTGGTTTCAACGAAGAAAGATTTTTCGTCCTAACCTTTTCTTTCAGGGAGTTTCTATGTCCATCGAAAATACATTGATTGATGAATTAAACACATCAGAGAACACAGGAGATATTATTCCTTCTGTACCTATTGATTTAATCATTGCTCAACGTACTGCTGGCATTGCGGCGTTTATGGAAGGTTTAGAGAAACTCAGAGAAGCAGAATTGTTGTTCGCAGCTGCTGCTGAAAAGGATTGGTTCTCAGGGCTGGATGAGATTGTGGCGTCAGGTAGGCGTTGCCGCAAAGAAAATGAAATAGAGGCTTTACGCCGCAGGGTGGCTCGTTGTGTTGATAGCAGTATCTGGACGCGCCTGATGACCCAGACAGGGATGTTTACGTTTATGAGTAGTGAGCAACATGATAAATGGACTGACCAGGTATACAGTGAAGAATGCCCTGAAGTTACTCTGGACAATGTCATCAGTACGTTTCAGCATCTTCATGCCTCAAAGAACGAAACATTTGTAACTGGTATTATTGACGTTTTCCGTAAGCTGTCCTGGGACTACAAAACAAATAATCCTTGCCGTCTGGGCAAGAAAATTATACTCGAAGGTGTTTTATCCATAAATGTCTCGCGAAATCGATACGCTTCGGTCAGGACTAATGCGCAGAACTGGATTAATGATCTCGCCCGTGCTTTCTGCCTTATCGACAAGAAAAACGTTCCAGATTCACGGATAGCGGAAGGGAGCCAGTACAGGGATTTTATCAACTTAAACAGTTATACGTTAAACGGTGTGTTTACCTGTGAGTGGTTCACTATTAAATCTTTCTGGAAAGGGTCCGCTCATGTGACGTTCACACGTCCAGACCTCGTTGACAAAATTAATGAGATTGTGGCCAGTAGATACCCTGATGCTTTACCATCCAGAGTATGACAATTAATTCTAACTTTATACCCGTGCACTACTATTTATAGAGGTAACATGACATGGCTATTGAAATTAAAGAACGCTATACCACTGCTGTTATCAGCACAGCTCACATTTCTAAAGATGATGCAGTGTTATTAACTGAAGCCAGCTATAATCCTCGTTCTGAAAGTGGTCGTAACTGGATTCATGCAAATGAATATGGTTACATTATTCGGATAACTTGTGATAATCAGGAATGGAAACAACATTTACGTGATGATGGTATCTCCTGGCCTACAATCGAAAATATCGAAAAAGTACTTAACGCAGGGTTCGAATGTGTTCACTTTGATCGTGACGCGGATATTGTGGATGAACTTATTGCGTGGGACTGGTAACAATTCTTTACCAGGACCTAACAACCTGTCGTGGCGGGGCCTATATATAAGACGTAAAGCAGAAAATCAAGGAGTCGCAAATGGGCATAGAAAACGGAAATAGTTCGGTACAGCAAGATGTTCCTGCAACCGACAATGACGTTCGACATGAAGTGATTGTCACCGGCTGTGTGACAAAATATGGCAGAGGGATTCATTTCTGTAATGATGAGCTCCTAAGTGGTGCTAATCATAATCTCTGGTTCCCGTTGAGCTCTGAGGAAGACTGGTTTTCTGGCATTGAGCGCGTGCTGATGATGAATGGACTGGCGGAGAATGTCGTCAAACTTAGCCCTCTTAATGACGGGAAAGATTATCACGACTGGAAAGTGACGTATAACCGCCGGAACGTCTGACTACCTGGAAAGTAACTTTTTACCTTTTTATAACTGTGTGCGGGTTCAATAGCGCTATTAAGCTGGACGCATTTTTTTTGAAATAACATTGTTAATATCATGAATGCCGAGGGAGTTTTAATGTTTAACCAAACTGAAAAGTCTATTGCCCAGATTGCGGAATATATTCCCCGTGCCTGTCGTGATATGAAGTTAAAAGAAGCCAAGGCACGGCTTGCAACAAAAATCGCACTTTATATTACTGATGGCAGTGATGCCGAGGTGCTTAATGCAACCTTCGCTCGTGCACTTAACAGCCACACCCGGGAGGCGTTCTTTTCTAACGTATCTGCATCTATTTATTATAAGGATCCATCATTACAATCAAAGTAAACATAATCACATAATTAATGTCATGCTTTATTACATTGCTGCTAAGTGCTCCAGTGATTATGAATTAATGATAAATAGGGTGTTTAGAGGGGTTGACTGGAAGTTCTAAGTTGCTATCCTGGTGATTAATGAGAATAAAATTTACTGGTAACGGAGGCTAATAAATGGCCACTCACATTCGTAATTTTGGCTGGAACCGGGTAAAGCTTTCGACGCTCACATACGACCAGTTAGAACAACTAAAAAAGAAAGTTGAAGAAGAACACGCCTGTAATAATGGGATCTTCCTTTATGACAAGGCTGGGTTGAAAAAACTGGATGCTTTGAGCTGGGCTGTATATCACAAAATGAAAGCAGACAAAAAGTCCGGCCAGGTAAGTTAATTTGTCTGTCATAAAACTACATCCACTTCTTGCCGGACATAGCCTGAAAATTTCTGCAAATCTAGTGTGAAGTTCTTTTTGAGGAAGCGTTGTATGAAATTTTCCAGATTCTTTGAGCTGATAACTGCCATCTGGGCAAACAAAATCAACCAGCGCCGCGATCCTGAAGTCACGATCATCATCCACTCTCCGGGAAGTGTCGGAGTTACTCCATCAGTAGAAGTCGAGTCCATCGAGGCCGGGTTCGACTGGAGTGCCGGTCAGGTGTTGATTTACCCGGCACAGCCATTGACCACGCTTACGCCAGACCAGGTAGCAGACATAACCACCAGCGTGCGCAAAGGCCAGTCCTGGCATGCCTATGAGGCTTACAAGAAGCATAAAGCCGAAATAGCTACCGCCGCGACTGAGTATTCGAAAGTAGCAGGACAACGTGATGAATTATTGATAGCCCTTGAAGCCCTTTCTGCTGCTTGCGACACCGGCGAACGTGACCGGGATGGAAAGCAAAGCGGAGTAGTTATTCCTGACAAACATGCTGTATGGGCTGCGCGTGAAGCCATCGCCCGCGTCAAAGGTGGTATAGTATGAAAACTGATATCACCGCACTGCCACCCAAAATCAACAATGGCGTACTCCGGCGATTAAATGCTCAGCGCGGGCAAAGAAATGGCAGAGGCGGAAGATATAAGCGTTTCCCATCAGTTCAAAATATAAACGATTGGGTCGTGGAACGTTTGATTTCAGAAATTATCGCAGAGAGCAGAGATGACTGATTTCACCGAACTGACACAGTCAGAAATAAACGGTGCTTTGTCTCAGCTAAAGCAACTCAGCGAGTACCCCATACCCGTCACTCAATTCGCACGGATTTTTCCCAATATATTTTAAATATGGTGGGGGCAAAGAAGAAGGCTAATTCAGTAATGAGTGCGGTCGTAACCGCAACTCGCTTCCGGAGAGTCAGACCCTTCGATGGAGATGAGTAATGGCTAAGCGCGATTTTTACCCAACTGGTGCGACATGCTGGCAGGGCGGGAGTTGCACACGCAGGGGGATCACACGTCGTCATCGTTATGTCACTGGTGGGGATGGACGAAAATTCGAATCGTGCCCCTACACTGACGACTGGTACGCACTCGGCGACACGATTGACACCTTTGGAAATCCATACCGGTATAGAATTACTGGTGAGAAGGCCAGAGTTCTTACTCAGTTCTGCATAGACAATTTAAAACATGAGAAATCTGACAATGACAAAATATAACGAGCTTGACTCAAAAATACTGACTAAAATTAGCGGGCATCCAACGCCATTTTCCAGTCTGTACGTCAAAGATGTTGCAGAAGAATGTATCCGACTTGCAACGGAGGAGAATAAACCTGAACCCTTTCGCATTCTCGATCGCCGACTCCAGGCGCTACGTAAAGCTGGTGTAATCCGCAGCACAACTAAGGGATGGGTGAGGGCTAAATCATGACAACAGAAACCTTAAGCAGAGAGTGGTTACAGCATCAAATTTCAGCAATTGAAGGCGCTGGCATCACTGACAGCAACACATTGGCTGCTTTCAAGCTGGCGCTGGCCGCGATGAGTAGCAAGCCGGTAGTGGCGGATGAGGTCGAGCATGTTGCCGCTGTATTAGAGCTTATCGGTAGCTTTGAGGCTACTGATATTGATAGCGACACAGTAGATTTACGTTTTGAGATCGCTGATGTCGACACTGGCTCTGACGTATCCATTACTGAATATGCCGCACGCGGTTCCGCTATTATCCGCATGCTGACTGGCATCTCATCGGAATTACCAGATGGTTACGTTCTGGAGGCGCTGAAGAACACGCAAACCGAGAATGAACTGGCACGAGGCCAGTTAGTCATTCTCCAGCGAACGCTATTAAATCAGCAGAGAAAGATTGCAGAGCTGGAGTCCCGCACCGTGCAGCTGCCGAAACCTAAAGATTCTGACCCGGGTTGGAAAATTGATCCGGAATTTATCAGCAAAGTTCAGAACGCAATAGGGTACGACGACCTATGCGAATGCTGGGAGGGCACTCCTTCAATGGAGCAAGTAGAGGCCGTTCTGCTGGCCGCCGCTGGCATCAAGGATGAATGATGTCACAGACAATCAGATAGAAAGATAGAAAGATAGAAAGTTACTTTCCTTGCTCTCTGTTAGAGATAACCCCGCATAAGCGGGGAGATAGCTCTTTGATAAAGCCAAGCTTCATACTCAACTTTCTTCAGTCATCAGGCTGGTCGCGATAATATATTGTTCTTCGCTCATTATTTACCGTTGTTTATGAACGCTCCATTTTTGCTTTTACTGATGAGTAATTGTGAAACGTCATCAGTAAAAGTAACTTTTACGTGGAACCAGCAATTAGGGGCTTGCACCTGAGTTTCAAAATAGTATCCTGGATTGAAAGAAAAAGGATATTAACCGAGATTATCACTCATGAATGATCCCACAGTAGTCAAAGAATATCGAAAAGCAAAGTTACGTGCTGCTACTAGTGCAATCGAGATAGCCATCATTGCCATGGAAGATTTGATTAACGACTACGATCGCGAAAATACCCATTTTAGCGGGGGGCATCCCAGACAGGGCCATGCAAGTACGTTGCGGCAGATGCAGCAAATTAACAAGGCATTGAAGCGGGGGCGAGTATGACGGATATCACCGAACTTGCACACTCACCGTTTATCAGAGGTCAAAAATGAAAGACCACGAAATTCGAACACTGGTGAACAAACTGCATGAGATAGCTATCCAGTTTCACGGCTCCCAGCAGTTAAGAGAGCAGATAGCTCATACAGTTAGCTCCGCAATTTCCAGACAGGAGAACGATATAGGGACTAACGAACCAATGTTCTACGTAAAAGGTGATGCAGCAATCCGCTTGCTAAAAGGTGAAAGTCGCTATGCGACAATCACTACAGAACCAAAGCCAGGAGACGTATTACCCCTATATATCAGACAGCAATCAGCGCAGACCGCAAGAGCGCCAAAAGGCAAAAGACTTCGTATCGCTGAAGACCGGTACGCTGCATATTTCCCGCAGGAAAGACCGCTTGACGGGGCGCAGCTCATTGCCTGGGATGAAAACGGGAACCTGTTAGGAATCGGTTTCGGCCGCTATACGCGAGAATCTGGGATAGTGATAGTCGTAGGTGGCCAAAAATACGATTCGAATCACGTCATACACTGGGCTTGCCAGTAGACAGCCGTAAAAAGGAAGAAAAAAATGGCGATAAAAAACAGAATACGTGACGCTGAAATATTCCGTGCCCGTACGGGTGAATACCCAATCGATATGTACATTCAGTGGATTAAAAGCGGAGCGCTGAATTTTGGTGCTGAATATCAGCGAGACTATGTCTGGGGCCATCAAGAACAACAAAATTTTTTGCGGGTATTCATTTCAGGGTTTCCAGTTGGTAGTGTAGCGCTGGCAAAAGCGCCAGACTGGGGTGTTAGCGAGAGCCCTTACATAGAGGTGGTCGACGGAAAACAGCGGCTCACAACGTTAAAAATGTTCATAAAGAACGAAATCCCCATCATTATTGATGGAAAAGAAATATTCTGGTTTGAGTTGAGCAGGAGTGAGCAACTGTCTTTTGGTCGACCAACACTAAGCGCTGTAATTCTTGACGACGCGACTGAAAAAGACCGGCTTGCGTATTTCGTTGCGGTCAACTTTACCGGTGTACCTCAAAGCGAAGAACACCGCCAAAAAGTCCTGAAATTGCAGGAGCGTGCAGCATGACTGATATCACCGAACTGGCGAGAGAGCGCCTGAAAGAGAAATTTGATGCGTGGTGGGAGCGCGAGTATAAACATCTCGAATCCTCGAAATATACCGATGCAGTGCCGCATATCAAATACGGTTTCTGGATGGCATATCAGGCCGGTGGCGCTGAGCTGGTAGAGGCGCTGGAGAAGGCGAAGGGGATGGAAGCCTACTGGAAAGTTCAATGCCGTGGGATAACGGACCATTGCGAGGTGTTGCAGGCGCGTATCGCCGAGCTGGAGCCCCGCACCGTGAAGCTGCCAGCTGAAAGATTTTGCCCTGCGGAGTACGCGGGTAGTCAATTATGGTCAGAAACTGAAGTTTGGAATAAGGCGATCACTGCATGTGCTGACGCACTTCGCGCCGATGGCATCAAGGTGGAGGTTGAGTGATGGCTATCACTGAAGGATTCTGCGCGGACCTCTACTGCGACTGTGATGGTTGTCTGTCAGGGAAAATCTATCCGCAGGGGCAGGCTGATTTCATCGGCCGGAATATGACCGACATTTCTCAACAGGCGCGCAAAGCTGGCTGGCGCATAAGCAAAGACCGCCAGCGCTGCTATGCGCCGGGCCACAAAATTTCACGGGGAGCCAACCAATGACCAGCAAATTAACCAGAGATCGCCTGTAGGAAATCGCTGAAGACGGTTTCCTGAAGCATGGCGAAAGCAAAGAGCTGGCCCGCATGGCGCTGGCCGCAATGGAAAATTCGTTGCGGTCAACTTTACTGGTGTACCTCAAAGCGAAGAACATAAACTGCGGGTTACTGCCCTCAGCAAAGGGATGTTATGATTTTGCAGGGCGGCAAGTATGCATACAATCAAGAAAAGTAACTTTTTGCTTATCACTCTACCCCCAAACAACGGGTGTATATTCCACGGAGGGGAATATTCATACACAGCATGTTTACAGACCCTCCTTATATATGACTGTTTAAGGCTTATTATCATTCAGTGTTTTTGGCCTTAATGAGTGTTTTGTTTGTGCTGTTATTATAATAACCGCCATATGTAAAAGAAAATTTCGATTTAAATGAAATTAGGTACTTGCGAAAACGTTTTTAAATAGTATCCTGGCATTATGTTCGTTGTTTTTTTAAGCGGGAAGTATAATTTCGGAGATATGATCATGAGTAATGTATCTGTACCAAAAATTCCTCTATCAAATTTTGAGTGCGTTCATTGCGGTCGCATTTATCATGACGCTGACGTTTGTTCTTCAGACGATTGCCCAGGTAATGACATAGCTATGCCAGAACTTCTGAACCACTGGACAGTGGATGAAGTAGCTGAATGTCTCGATGGGGTGGGGCAAGAACTTTACAGAAAATTATGGTCATATATTGAAGCAACTACTGATGGCGAAGTGCCACTGGCTAAAGTTGCATGGGGTGATTTAACTCGTGAGCAAAAGGTTGAACTGGTCCATGCCATCCAGCAAGAGTTTCCTGACGACGATATTTAATTTTCCCACCAGCGATAATGAAGCTTTCATTTTATCTCATTCCGAAAAAGCAGGTCGAAGGCCTGCTTAATAAAAAATGCTTTTATCATCCGAGGTTTTTTTCGAGTGTTTGCCTTGATTTTTAAAATCATCCACTTAAGTTAATACTTCCACCACACTAGAAAACTTCGCATTTAGTCAACCAACTTTACAGAAGGTTGCCACCTTATAAATCCAGAAAGTTACTTTATAGATGATAAGATAATAGGGGTTGCAGGAACGTTTTAATATGATAACCTGGTTTACAGTGACATGTTTCTACTTTTCTAGAGCGCACGTTCTCATACGGAATATAACCATGAACAATTCATTTGAGTGCAGCAAGAGAACCGATATCACCGAACAACCGCAGAGCCATGATCTACTCATCGCAAACGGAAATGAAACGGCCAATTTGCTACGCCACCTGGCAAATAACGAGATCGACTCCGACTATTTTGCCGTTGTCTCGGAATGCGAAAGCTACGGGCAAGAAACTGACGCAGAGCTTTCAATCACGGAGTTTGCCCTTCGTGCCGCTGGTTACGTTGATGCGCTGGTAGAGTCACTGGAGAAGGCCCTGCAGCGTATTGTTGAGCTGGATAAAGACTGCAGAGTATACGAAAATAACGTAAAAAATCTTCTTGAACGTGCCGGTTCAGCAGAGTCCTCGTGCGCAGAGGCTGCTCGGATTCTTCAAAGTGGTGAGCGCATGGCATTAACTCGCGCCATCACCATTCTGCAGGGCCCTGGCATCTCACATTGTGACGGCGGCATTAAACCAGATGAAGTTAACCTATGACCAAATCAACCATAACCAGAGAGCTCGTCCACTGGCTTCACGATGCTGCAACCGAGTTCGCTTCCACCAAACTGAAAATGACTATGAAGCCTGATGAGGTACTGGCGCTGACTGGCGCTCTATTGGCCTCAATGGATACCGAGCCGGTGGGGTGGACTGACGAGGCCGAGCTGCGTGACGTTGAAAAAGATGGTTGTGGCTATCTGTTCAAGGCCAACCCTATCTCTCCGCACGCTGATCCTCGCCGCGTAATTAAGCTATATCGACACGCGCAGCCAGCGCCGGTAGGCCCGGATGATGTGTCGATATTCGAAGCGGCAATTGAAGAATGTAAAACGTGCGACTCAATTGATGAGCATGCCTGGAATCACGGTGTTTTGGCTGTGATAGCAAAATATGAATCCTGCCGCGCCGCCATGCTCGCAGCTGCCCCGCAGTCACCCGGCAGTGAACCGGCCACCGTGCCGGGTAAATGGATTCCGGTAAGCGAGCGGATGCCGCCAAGTCGTCATGAGGTTTTGGTCGGGCGTTGGTGGGGAGAGAAGCCGCGGTGGTGTTGCAAATGGGCTACGTATATCCCTGGCCACCCTGATTCGCAGAGTAGCGGCTGGTTGATCCCCGGCGCGTCATGGACGCCAACTCACTGGATGCCGCTGCCGGTTGCCCCGCAGGAGGTGTAGTGATGCGCACCATCGAAGAACTTGGCAAACGTGCAGCACTGTTAAAATGGAAGCGTCAGTTTGGCCCTTTCGAAAAATGTCCTGTATGTTACGGTATTCTGACTGGTTGTAAGTTATGTGGTGGTAACGGCAGGGTGATTCAGGAAGATATTGATGCCTGGAAGAACAACATTAAGAATAAATTTTGAGGGTATATAAATTGAGCAATTTACTTGAAAAAGCATTAATGGAACTTTCTGACGGTTCGCGAGAGGAAATGACAGATTTAGCAAGAATAACCCAGCACATGTCTCCTTGCCCCAACTGCCGTGTCTTACTTCCTCCTGATTCTACACAGCATGTTTGTGTTATGGAGGTTATTGCTTTTGAGTAGAGTCGGAAATATATAATTATTGAGAATAATAATTCTGGCTTCCTTTTTTGGTTCTAAAGAGGATCAGTATCTAAAGGATTTTAGATGAAGCTTACTAACGCACAGATCTACACACTACGGCGATTATCCGGCGGGAGTAAATATCAGCTCCGTGGTGACGGAAAAAAGGCACGGGAATGCAGGCCAGGATCTGGGATTTTCACAGATGATTTTTCTGCGCCTTCTATTCCTGTCCTGTTTCGTCTCGGGCTGGTGGACTATGTACATAAGGGGGTGAGAGAACACACCTTGTTTTATGCGGTCACGCTTACCGACACGGGGAAACTAGCCGCTGCCACCATGAATACCAAGGATTGATATTCCACAATAATTTGGTAAGCGGTAAGGAAAAACAGAAAGTCTTGAATGTTTAGGTGGAAGATGAAATTCTCTGTAAAATCAATGAAAACACTACTTGCCAGCCACGGAAAAAAAATGAAATTAACGGGTAGTTTTAAAAACGGCGACCGCTTCTATGCTGTGACAGGGTGGAGTGGCGAATACACCATTAAGGGCATTGCCTGGCAACTGGGATTAGTGTGATTGCTTCATTGACATCATGAATAAGCCCCAAACGGTAGAGTTGAAATGGAACATGATGACTTTTTTTATAAATGTCCAGTGAAAATGCGACGTTTCATGCACCGTTAAGCGAAGCTGTTAACCACCCTGCCAGTAAAATTTGGGCCAATTAACGGCTAACATCTCAATCAAAAGAAAACTATTTTCAGGATGGATTTATCTGGCCGGTCTACATAATGCTTCAGTAATTATGAATTATACCGGCCGCTCCTCAGCGTGATAAATGTTGATTAATTAATTTTGGCGCTTGTGCTATCTGTTTTATTTAATATAATCAACGCAACGCGAATATTTAAAAAGAGGGAAGTGTATGAAACCTTATGGCTTGTCTTATTCTGTAACTGGTTGCACCTGTGCATTATGTCGTTCCCGGGGATACCGTAAAAGTAATGCCTACAGTAGTGTACTACGTGCCGATAAGCATCGCGCACGCCAGGCAGCGAAACGTGACATTAAAAACCTTATTCTTGACTCTTCAAAATCATTCATGAATTAAGGTTAAGTCATGGTAACGGAAAAGGAGTTGATTGAATTTGACCTTCTCAGAAAGGTCGGCAGTCGCTGGAAATACCGTTATTCCATCGGCGCAAAATATCTCTTTGCCAGCAGTAAAGAAAGTGCTGTCGAACAAGCAACACAAGCATTCAGGAAAGCTCGGCCAAGTGAGCTTTTAACCCGTGACGAACGGTATGAGAAAGCAAATCAGGAGGAAATCAGGTTGTCAGACGTTCGCTGGAAACACCTCAGCCTCGACGATTTGTACGCGCTCCTGAACCGGATGAATGGCGATAAGACAACGCTACAGGACGCATCCTCCCGAGAGTTCACAGGAAATGGTGGACGGCGTACGTCAGCTGCCGTGGCTGCTCAGGGAGCCCGTGATACGGCCATCATGTGCGGCTGTCTTGAACGTTACATTGTGTGGCGGCGGCAAAAGACACATTTCAGCGACTGATATTCCTGCAAAAGTAGCCGGTTTGTGGTAATTTCCGATCAGTAACGCTCCGACACTACAGGACTGAAAATGGGAACTCTTTTTTACGATCTCCCTGTTACGGACGGTAAATCCGGATCGTGGACATTGGATACATTCACCATCTCACAGGAGAAAGCGCATGTGCTCTCTCTCAGGGCCGACGTAACAGGCAATCAGAATGAATACATTCCACCTGGTAAGTATCGTCGTCTCTCAAATAATGGCGAAGTCGTCATGTCCAATACACCGATGGAAGTTAACACGTGCATGGAATTTATTGAGCGGGCAACGGGGCGTGTGCTTATCAACGGGCTTGGCCTGGGGATGGTTCTCCATGTCATTTTGCAAAAAAAGGAAGTGACCCACGTAACCGTTATTGAAAAAGAGCAAGACGTTATCAACCTTGTCGCTCCGGCCTTTATAGATGATAAGCGTGTGGACATTATCTGTGCAGATGCCATGACGTACCAACCACCCGCAGGGGTTACTTATGATGTATGCTGGCATGATATATGGACGTATTTTTCAGCGGAAAATCTTCAAGCGATGGAGAACCTTGAGAGAAAGTACCTTTTTCTTTGCAAGTGGCAGGCATCCTGGGGAATGCAGGAATGCTTGAATGCATTTATTAATTCCAGGCATCAATCTGACGCCTGAATGTATAAATGTATATTATGAGTGCCGCATAAACAGTGGCTTAAAATGTAATGGCAAGCATGAGAGTTATTTTCCTGAAAAATAACCGGCTTGCTTTTCTTCCCAGTAACACTAAACCATTATTTATTTAAGTGGTGAGTTTTCAGGTTGAAATAAAATTAATTCCTTTCTGATTGCTTAGGGGTTGCTTTTTTGAGTGGGAAATGTATCCTGGTCCTGCCGTATTTATTATTCATGATGTAGGGTATCTACCTTTTTTCACTGCTATTAATATTTTTTGGCCGGAGCTAAATATGAACATTCAGGATTCTTTAGAAATTCTTCTTCGCTGGCTCGAAGATAATGTTGAAATGGAAAGCGATATTTTATTTTGCGATAACGTAGACTCCGCTGCCATGATACCCGCCGTTCAGGAAGCTATCGCGTTAGCGGAAAATGCAAAACACGGCACCGCTAATGCTGATGGGCCAGTATCTGCCCTCGATAACGACAGTCAGACAACCAGTGGGATAGACGACCAGGGCAACAGCATTGATGGAGGCAAAGCATTACAGATAGCCGATCACGAGCGCAAGTTAGTGGCGGTTACCCATGGTCAGGTCATTAAAGAAGCTCTGAACGCCGCCTCTGACTTTCTGGATACGGATTGCGTCATGGACCGCCTCGGGATATCGTACGAGGACGCTGAGCTTCGTTCTTCCGGCGCGATGGAGCTGCATAATGCGCTTATCGAGTGGTCGAAAGATTGAGTTTGCACTCAGCAAAAGTAACTTTTTAAAGATAGTAAAAAGGTTGAAATAGGCGGTCTAATGAAAATTAATGAACAATTACTAAGCGCACTGCTTGCGGCTCTTGAGTGGATTGATGCCGTTCCTTCCGATACGGTTTTGCCCGCAATGCCAGGATTTGACCGCGATGAAGTGAACGAGTTGATCGCAAACGCTCGCAAAGAGCTGCAAACAGAGACGAACTAAACAGAGGCGCTGGTCTTCTCATAGCAAGACAGGATACCTGTACCTGCTATGTATCCGGCAGCGTGAAACAGCACAGCACCTGTAAAGTAACTTTTTAAACCCCGAACATTTGTCTATCTGCGTACGGGGATCAACATGACGGGCTGAGCGTCTATGATTTGCACAATCAGATAAAAATAAATAGTTTCTTCCTTCCCCCCGCAAGCTTTGCCTCCTTCCCCGAACGCAGGTTTTATCAAAAAGTAACTTTTGAAAGAGTGGGCTCAGCACTGAAAAAAGTTACTTTTCTGTCCTGAGAAGCGTGTTCAAGTGTCGTTATCACCCTCAAAAAAGTAACTTTTGACGATTTATGTCCTAAAAATCAATGAGACATGCATCGTCTGTAATCACCTTCACTGTTCGTATCTCCTTCAAAATTATCCAAAAATTATGATCCCCGGCATACCACTGAAAAAATTTTCTTCACATAAACACCGAAATCCGGCTCCTGGAGCCCTTGTCACAGAAGAATCATGTGTAAAATTTTTGCCGTGAACAAAAAAAAGTAACTTTTTTCACGCCAAAGTGAAAATAGGGGCTTGATGGAGCGTTTTGAGAATGTATCCTGGGTCTAACAACGGCAATGACCGTTAAACCACATACAACAGGAAGAGGAAAATTCAATGACTACTGCAACTATGGCAACTCCAGCTAAAACCAAAAACGAAAATGTTTCTCTGCGTACCTTCTTAGAAAAAAATGGTATCGGTGGTCGTCTGGGCAATGGTCTTGTTATGGACCCGACGCATCTGAACATCATCCCTGGCTTTAACACACGTACCGCTGGCCTGGGTGAGGCTTACTGGGAACTCCCGGAAGTTAAGGACCACCTGGCGCGTCTGGCTCAGCAATATGCAGATAGCCCTCTGGAAATGGCTCCTATGGTTGTCCAGGTTCGTGATGGTCAGGTTGTCATTCGTCAGGGACACTGCCGTCACCGTGCAATCCCACTGGCTAATAAAATTCGCGCAGAGCGGGGTGAGGGCCCGGTTGATAAAATTCGTGTTGACGAATTCCGTGGCTCTGACAGTAAAGCAGAACTTTTTAATCTTAAAGGAAACGATCAACTTCCGGTCTCGATCGTTGCTCAAGCTGAGTCCATGTATCGCATGCACAACAGCGCTGAAGAGCCTATGAGCATCGAAGAGCTGGCCGCAGACCGTAAAGTCTCCGTAACCCATGTCCGTAAATTGCTCAAAGTTCACACCGCCCCGGAGGCGTTAAAAGGTCTGATCGTTAAAGGTGTTGTAGCATACTACGCAGCACTCGACGTGATGGAGAAATACCCGGATAACTGTGTCGCTATCATTCAGGAAGCGTTTGATAAGTTTGGCAAAGCTACCGACAAAACCATTGGTCAGGTCCTTCTTGCTAAGCGTACAGGTGAAAACGACACTAATGGTGAATCTGATGGCAATGTGACAACCATTACAACGACTGATGCAGGTAACGGATCTAATAGTACCTCTGACGCGGCTGCTGGTGTCATTGATAGCTCTGCAGGCAATGATGCAGGCGTTGCGGGTGGCGGTTCAGAAGAAGGGGAAGGCGGTGAAAAATCCGAACCGAAACGGACCCCTGCGGCGAAACGCGAACCTAAACAAAATATCAAATCTCAGCCGTCGGTGTTCGACGTGCTGCCGAAAAAAATCTCCAAAGAGATTGTAGATAACTCTCTTGATGTTATTAACCGTATCGTTACCGAAGCGAAAGAAATTCCCTTTATGGAAGACGGTGCAGAGGTTCTCGCTAAAGCCCAGTATCAACTGACGTTAACCTATGAAGAGTTTTTGCAGCTGACTGCAGCCAAAGACAGCTACGATAAGCATCTGGAAAAAATCCAGAAAAAAAACTCAGAACAGTAAATATATAAAGGCGTAACCGGGGATTCATCCCCGGCGTGCCTAAAAAGTAGATAACTTTCGGGTTCTCTTCATTTATCATTGTTTTAACCATCACAAATTCACAAAAGGTGAAAATTATGCAAGCAATGAAATTCTCTCTATTTTATCTTGTTATGGGTCTACTGGTCGCTGGTGTTTATTCTTCGGCCACGCATAACAGGGAAAGCGTTGATGTGCTTTCTACTGAGAATTTAAAAGATAAAATGTCAGGATTGCGTAATAAAGCATTAACAACCAGTGACGCCGAAGATATGAGAAAGTATTTTTCTGCCTTGAATGAATTAAATGGGCGAGCCAAGTAGTTAAGTATAGAGACACCGTGAGGGAGTATTCCCCGAACTGCAAACAGAGTAACAGATTAATCCAGTGAAACAGACAAAGCAGTCAGGTAGTAAGGCTTAGCCTTGGGGTATTCCCGGTTAGTACTCTGTTTTGTTTATTTTTATTTTTTGATGATATCTCTTGCTACAAAAAGTATGAATAAATTTAATGTGGAGGTTATTATGGCAATCCCGAGGCTCTGTCTTTTTTTCATTATTATTGTACTGTTGGCTTGGGGAGCTACGGGATTGAACGCCAAAGAGTCGATCGCGTTTACTATTTTTGGCTTAGAGGTTCCAGTCATAGTATGTTCATCCATAGGTATCGTGGTTGTTAGGGCAGTTTGTTGTTTTGTATTCGAAGAGCCAAGGGCTTTTTTTACAAAAATGCCAGGGGCTTATCGTAAGATTGCTGCCGGGTTAATTTCGGTTACTTTGTGGAACCTTATATTTACCGTAATGTTGCAGTATGGTAAACCACTCACCATACTCGGCTTTCAATTTTACTATTTTCCGGCGATTTGTATTTACATTCTCACATTAGTTTTGGGTTTAAGTGCGGTGGGGTGGATATTTTTCGCCGTGAGCAAAAAATCGTATAATTGAACAGAACGATATAATAATTAATAGAGTATTAGCAACTCAATGTTTCTTTATGGCATGGCCATCCACAGAACGCCTTATATAGCTGAAAAATGTCAGTGTATTGAAAGGCAACTGCATGTACTTAAAGAATAGTCTGATAATATTTTTGCTACAAAAAGCATGGATTCATTTAATGTGGGGGTTATTATGGCAATGCTAAAGTTCTTTCTTCTATTCATTATTGCTGTGCTGTTGGTCTACGGAGCCACGGGATTAACCGCCAAAGAATCAATTGTGTTTACTGCATTTGGCTTTGGGATTTCAGCGATATTATGTTCATTCGTAGGCATTATGGTTGTGTTGGTTGTGACTATGTGTTTGTTTGCATTCGAAGAACTTGGCGCTTTGCCTAGATTATTTGGTGCCCAGATAATTTTAATTGCTTTGTGGAACCTTATTTTTACCGTGGTTTTGCCGGATGAAAAAGCACGCACCATACTCGGTTTTGATCTTTACTATATTTCATCGTATTTGCTTTACGGTATGACCGTCCTTTTAGGTATAAGCTCGGTGGTAATGCTTTTTAACAAAAATAAATCCTGAGGCTAATTAATGAAAGGTATCAATCAATCAAATGGTAACCATTTAAAGTTTCTGTATGGAGTGACCTCTACAGATCGTCTTATTCAGCACGAGCATGCCGATGACTTCATTGATAGCTGCATTTCAAATATTGGCAGCATTCATAAAATGTCCCTGACTTGTTATCGGGCTGGTGGACCATTAACTGAGCTGGTGCTTTTTTACGGTTCGGAAAAGACATTCTCAATCACCATTGGCGTTGGCGATGTAGATGTTTCCATGGTTAATGAAGACGATATCCGAATTTCTCACAAACAAATAACTTTGCCTGATACGACCGATACATTAATACTCGTTACTCGCATTGCAAGACGTAGTGGGCTGAAGCCGATGTTACCTGAAGCAGAACAATACAGCACAGTTTTAGACTTTGTTTGAAGATTTCCATTAAACTGAAGGTGAGAAGTATGACGCAGAGTGAAATTACTGTTAATTCCTTTTGGGATTGGGGAACGTCATTATTAACAAGTAACGGAGCAGTAATTTTTTATGCCTTGCTTGTGGTATTGGTTCTTGGCGCTGTTTTGTTTAAGAACTTTTCTTTACTGACAACATTTGCTTCCGGACTGGCTGGCATTGCACTCCTGTGTGGAGTTATGTCCGTGCTGGTGGTTTTGGTGTTGGCAAGCGACCAGAAGGAAGAGGACTGGCGAGACTTTGCAGCTGAGCATTGCAAAGTTATAGAAAAAAGAGAAGGTGCTACCACGACGGGAGTGGGTGTTTCACTAAAAGGTCAGGCTGGTGTTTTTATTGGAGGTGAACCTGACCAGACAGGGTATCTCTGTGACGATGGTGTAACGTACTGGAAGAATGAATAATATATGGCATTGTGGCGATGTATTCAAACAATCAGAGAAGGACTTTTTGTTTGAATACCTTCGCTGTAGCGATCTGTTTGCAGCGATGCTTAACAGTTGAATATTGCTTGATTTTCACCAGAGACTCAAATGGAGTGGGTATGGTTCAGTTTACAAATTTTATTTATTCTATTGTTAATACTGTCGCACCTTTTATGACAAGTACTGTTTTAATATATATATTTGTGTTTGCTATGGTGATTTTAATATGCGACATGTTATTTGGGGGTGGTTCTTTTTTTGAATGGTTTTGCTACATTATGATAGGTCTGGCACTGGCAGGAGTATTTGTCTATATTCTGGCATTGTTTTTATCACCAATTTACGAAAAGGAACAGGACTGGCGAAACTGGGCTAAAGAACACTGTAAAGTTATCGAAAAAAGAGAAGGTGCTACCACGACGGGAGTGGGTGTTTCATTAAAAGG
Organism: Klebsiella africana; assembly: GCF_020526085.1. Taxonomy (NCBI): domain Bacteria; kingdom Pseudomonadati; phylum Pseudomonadota; class Gammaproteobacteria; order Enterobacterales; family Enterobacteriaceae; genus Klebsiella; species Klebsiella africana. Next base: position 24,407 of record NZ_CP084875.1, read on the forward strand.
TCAGGCGGGTGTATTTCTTGGAGGGGAACCTGATCAGACAGGGTATCTCTGTGACGATGGTGTAACGTACTGGAAGAATGAATAAATACCATGTTGTCAATTTTTCTATAACAGTAAATTTAATAAGAGGTTTAACATGAATCTTGATAAAAACTTACCTGCTTTAGTAATGAAAAATCTTGAGGATAACATGGGGGTCATTACTAAATATTTCAAGCAAACAGAAGATAACGCTCTTGTATTTATTATTGGAGAAACAGGTTCTGGTAAATCCTGTTTGGCTGAACTTGAGGTTCCCGATGCTCTATACCCTACCGCTCAGCAATTTGAAGAATGTGATCACATTTCGGAGATGTTCACAGGTTTTGATGTAGTGATTGATGACATTTTCCGTTTTGATGCAGACAAAGTCCTGGAGTGTATTCTGGCTGTGCATGCTTCTGGCCATAAGGTTCTGGTCATCGGACAACCGTCAGACCATGAATTGTGCATTGATTTACTTTCACGCTTGCCAGTGGGTTACCGTGCTATGTTCGTGAATCTGATGGGCCATCAAGACCTGCAAGAGATGTCTGGTGATGGCAACGACAAGGGTAATTCGGAAACAAAAACCGTCCTGCATTAGGACATGGTTAACTGGTACACTTCATCCCTTGAATTAACGGAATAACCACAGGTGAGGGCATCTTCTTGGAAAGGAGTCATGATTTGAAATTCAATAACAATCAAAATGAAAAATGTCTCAATAAGGTGTTGAGTTTCTTTTCAGAAAAAGATACTAACCTTATTGTCTTTATAATAGGGCCTTCCGGGTCAGGAAAAACCCTTCTGGCGAAGCGTGCATTAATTGATGGTTTATTTATTTCACCAGATGAGTCGATTGCAAACGAGGAATTTATTCAGAGTTTATCAAATAGAGACATCATCATTGATGATGTTGTTCTTTTTGATGTGCGAAATGTGTTGAAATACGTTCTTCATTCACTTGTCTCGGGAAGGAAAGTGATTTTGACCGGGCGTCCGGAAGATGAGTCTTTGTATCAGAAGCTTCTGTTAAATTTGCCTAAGGAAATTTCACCATTATTTATTAAGCTGGCGGGTGAAAATTCCTTGTATCTGTGAGCAGGGACACTTAACTAATTTTCCATCAAAATGGCATAGCTTATTTTAGGGGAGGGGAAGCTTTGAATCATCCTGTAGAGTCAGTATATAGCGCTCTGACGAGTATTTTATTGCCCTATATGAGTGAGCCTGTGCCTGTGCAACGAAATTGCTCATGCTGCGGCAGAGCGCCCTCAGAGTTCGACGGGGTAGGCTTCGAGCTGGTCAACGCCTACAGGGAACGTGTTGTGCATTGCCGTCCTTGCCAGACATTTTTTGTTTCTGCTCCAGAACTGATGGGCGTGGAGAACCCCAAAAAACCAACAACCGGCCAGAAATTTGGCATGTGGTCTGGTGTTGGGGCTGTTATTAACGTTGAAGACAATTCTTCTGTTCTTTTAGCCCCTCAGGGAGTGGTCAATAAACTACCTGAGCATTTTTTCGATCACGTAGAAGTCATCACGGCCACCAGCGGTCAGCACCTGGAATACCTGTTTAACACCGAACTGAAATTCCCGCTGATTTATATTCAAAACTTCGGCGTGAAAACCTACGAGCTTGTTCGCTCACTGCGGGTCAGTCTGAGTGCCGACGCAATTTATACCTGTGCCGATCAACTACTGACCCGGCAGAACGAAGTCCTTTACATGCTGGATTTAAAAAAGGCTAAAGAACTCCATCAGGAAATAAAAAACTACTCCAAGAAAGAGATAGACATCTTTATCAGAACAGTAACCCTGCTGGCCTATTCGCGGATAACTCCTGAAGCTGCCTCGCATGAGTTTAAGAAAAACAACCTCATTCCGTTACTGCTGCTTCTGCCGACTGATCCCCATCAACGCCTGAGCATTTTGCACCTCTTGAAAAAGGTATAACCATGATTTACTACGATAATGCGTTTCGGTTGCGTATCCGTCACACAAGTGTTTACCAGATCCACCAGCACCTGGATTTTTTCATGCAGGAACGCAAGGGAGAGAAGCTGCCGTACTCTTTTAAAATTTTTCCCGGTACCGGGGATGATTCGTTACTCCTGGTCCGCACAGCCACAGCTCTGGAGTTGCCAGGGGAGAAAAAAAGAGAGCTTATTCTCTCTGAGGGCCATGAAATCAAGTTCATTACGTCAATGGCCATCTTTCATAAAGGAACAAAGTCAGAAGGCCGTGGCCGACGCCAGTTTGCTCCATCTGAAGAGGCTAGTTATCAGTTGGCCCTCACCAAATTAGCTAAGGCTGGTTTTAAACCCGGTCAAATCGACGTCAGTGGCCCGAAATTCGTCCATATCGACAAAGGAAATGCTGGACGCGGTTTTACGCTTCCCGTATTCACGGTACAGGGTACCGCCATAATCAGCAATCAACAGGAAGCTGAAGTGGGAATCGTTTATGGCGTAGGCCCTAAACGCGTATTTGGTTGCGGTTTCATGCATCTGGCGGGGCAGTAGTCATGAATACATCAGCGGTATTTGAGTCTGCCGGATTGTCGTTACGTAAGGTCCAACAGGATTATATCGAGGCTGCAGCTGGTGCACTGACTCAGGATCATAAAGTTGCACTGATTAGTGCTGAAACAGGTGTAGGAAAAACGCTGGGCTATCTGGTACCGGCGCTTCTGATTCTGCTGAAAAACCCTGAGGCAAAATTTGTGATAGCCACGAATTCTCATGCCCTGATGCACCAGATATTCAGAAGCGATCGTCCTCTCCTTGAACAGATAGCTGAACAATGCGGCATAAAAGTTACTTTTTCCCGGCTTATGGGGAAAGCAAATTACGTATCCCTGGAGAAAGTACGTGGACTGTTACTCATGGACGAATTTACCGATCTGGATACGGTTAAGGTCCTTGAAAAACTCGCTAACTGGTCAAAACCTCTGGTTGAGTTTGAAGAAGAGTATGGTGAACTGCCAGCGCAGATCACGCCAGAGATGGTCACCTACTCCATCTGGGATGATATACAGGATATTGATGATATTCGCCTGAATGCTCTCAGTGCTAACTTTATTGTTACGACCCATGCGATGGTAATGGTCGACTGTATGTGTAATCACCGCATCCTCGGTGACAAAGAAAATATGTACCTCATTATTGATGAGGCAGACATTTTTGTAGATATGCTTGAGGTCTGGAAACAGCGGCGCTTCAACCTCAGAGAGTTGACCAGTGCGTTCAATGAACATATTCCACGTAATGGCGTGCATGTCATCGACCAGTTAATGAACGACGTGACTTCGATAGCGGGCGATCTGCATTTTTGTAGTACGCCTGCAGCGGTTGCCTTGTTTGACAATAGCTTTAACGCCTTATCAAAGGTAGGGCGGAAAATAAAAAATGAAGCGGCCCGGAAAGCTTTCTTTGACTGTATCTACAGCTGGGAGATGCTCGGATTGTCCGGGGGGCAAAAGGGTGTAGGCGTTTCCAATAAACGTCGTGAACCAGCCCTGATCGCTGTAAACCCGTTTATCGGGATGAATGTGGGCAGATACTGCACTCAGTGGCGTAGTGCGTTACTGACGTCGGCTACCCTCTCTATTACCAGTACCCCAGAGACCGGAATGGAGTGGTTATGTAAAGCTCTGGGGTTAACCAGCGATACGATTTCAATCAGGAAAATATTCTCCCCAGACGTCTATGGCTCAATGAAGCTGACCATCGCCGGTGCTGATTTTCCAAAGGTGTTCGATGACCCGAAAGAACAGATATTTTCAGATCAATGGTTAAAGGCAGTAGTTGAACAATTGTCCTGTATTCACGGGCCAGCTCTGGTATTAACTGCCAGCCATTATGAAACCCGGATGATTGCCAATCAGCTGGGTGAGGTCTCGCAACCAGTTTATATTCAGAAAGCAGGTCAGGCCCTGTCCGAAATTATTAAACAATATCAGGAGAAACCAGGGATTCTTATTTCTGCCGGTGCTTCTGTTGGTGTGAGCCCACGAGGCGAGAATGGGGAACAGATTTTCCAGGATTTAATCATCACCCGGATACCTTTCTTACCTCCGGACAGAATGAAGGCTGAAAGCCTTTATGGGTATCTGAAGGAGCGAGGCTATAGTCGTACCTTTGAGGCAGTTAACCGTAACATCTACCTGGAAAATTTGCGGAAAGTTATTCGCAAAGCAAAGCAGTCTGTTGGGCGGGGGATTCGTAGTGAAAATGATACTGTCAGGATAATTATCCTCGATCCGCGTTTCCCGGAACCGACTGACCTTTCGTCTAAACATCGGTCGCTTGAACACATTATTCCCGTTCGATTTCGTCGTGAATATCGTTCGTGTGAAATTTTATCTCCGGCGTATTGTGAAGAGGATATCCAGTGTTAAATTTTAAACCGTATCGGGTCATCATGTCTTCTCTGACACCGGTGGTCATCAGTGGGATAGCCCCATCGCTGGACGGCATTCTGTATGAAGCACTGTCTCAGGCGATACCCAGTAACGAGCCAGGAGTCGTATTGGCTCGTCTTAAGCAAATACTTCTATTCAACGATGAACTGGGTGTTTTCCATGCTTCATCTCTACGTTTTGGCATCACGCCCGAACAGGGGATTGGGGCGACAACAAGCGTGCGTTGCGATTATCTCAGCCCCAAAAAACTGAGCACTGCAATGTTCTCTCCTCGTATCCACAGGGGGCTGTTTACGCGTGTCCTCCTGACCGGGGGCCCCACGAAGAGAAGGATGACAACCCGTCCAGCTTATTCTGCACCCTATTTAACGTTTGATTTTGTCGGCTCTTCTGAGGCTGTAGAAATACTGCTTAACCATGCTCATGTTGGCGTTGGTTATGACTATTTCTCTGCAGCTAATGGAGAGTTTAACAATGTGACAATTCTTCCTCTCGATATCGACACAAGTATATCCAACGAGGGTATGGCATTGCGTCCGGTACCTGTTAATTCGGGTCTGAAAGGTATCAAAGGAGTATCACCACTTATTCCTCCCTATTTCGTTGGTGAAAAGCTAAACATTGTCCACCCAGCACCAGTTCGTACTCAATTGATTTCTTCTTTATTGCGAGGCTAATTTCATGAGAACTTTAAACTTCAACGGTAAAATTTCGACTCTGGAACCACTGACTGTAACAGTAAAAAATGCGGTCTCAACTTCCGGCCATCGCTTGCCTCGTAACGGCGGATTCAATGCAGCCCCGTACTTTCCAGGCACCAGCATTCGGGGAACTCTTCGTCATGCTGCGCATAAGGTCATTGTAGATCGTGTGGGTCTAAAGGCAGATGGAAAATCACCTTTCGACCTGGCAGAACATTTCATGCTGGCCCAGGGGGTGGATATCAATGGTGAAGCTGAAACCTTCGCACCAGGTGAAATCAATGCTGGAACTGAGCTACGTAGCAAAAACCCGTTAATCAGCTTGTTTGGTCGTTGGGGATTAAGCGGCAAAGTTGGTATAGGGAATGCTATCCCGGATGGTGATAACCAGTGGGGAATGTTTGGTGGTGGTGCCCGCTCAATTATGTTTCAGCGTGACGAAAGCCTGATGGAGTTTCTTGAGACAGACCAGGTTGATCGTCTTGAACGCCTGCTCGAAGAACAGGCTGAGGCAAGTGTGGATATCTCTCAGATCAAAACAGAGCAGGATGCACTCAAAAAGGCGATGAAGTCGGCTGATAAAGACACCAAAGCTGAGCTTCAAATCAAAGTACGGGAGCTCGATGAAAAAATTCAGGCCCGCAAGGATCAGAAGCAGGAATCTCGCGAGTCAATTCGCCGCCCGATTGACCCGTATGAAGCGTTTATCACTGGCGCAGAACTCCGCCATCGCATGAGTATTAAAAATGCGACTGATGAAGAAGCAGGGCTTTTCATTTCTGCATTAATCCGCTTTGCAGCCGAACCACGTTTTGGGGGGCATGCGAATCATAACTGCGGTCTGGTTGAGGCTCACTGGACAGTAACGACCTGGAAGCCGGGTGAACTGGTACCAGTTACACTTGGAGAAATCGTCATCACACCGAATGGTGTTGAGATTACCGGGGACGAGTTGTTTGCTATGGTAAAGGCATTCAATGAAAATCAATCTTTTGATTTCACTGCTCGCTAACTCCAAAAGCTGGTGGATTTTAGTGGCGCTATTTAATATTTTATTATCAACCGGTTATTTTTAGAGTATTCCCCCCGTGTGCGGGGGTTATCGGTTCCTGTTCGGCTTCGCGATTATTTCCACCTTGTATTCCCCCCGTGTGCGGGGGTTATCGGAGACCGGTATGGAAGCGAAAACGGCAACCTTCGTATTCCCCCCGTGTGCGGGGGTTATCGGAATTGGGCTACCGCATTATTCCACCCTCTGATGTATTCCCCCCGCATGCGGGGGTTATCGGCTAATCAGCGGTATATTTTTTCTAATCTGAAAGTATTCCCCCCGCTTTCGGGGGTTATCGGGACAGTCACTATGTTCGGTATGTTTAAAAGAGTATTTCCCCCGCTTGCGGGGGTTATCAGGCTCTGAGGATGATATGCACCGGCACAGGTGCTTATTCCCCCCGTATGTGGGGTTATCGGTGACTTTTAGTAGTGCTTTTTTTGTTTTTTGTCTTCCCCCCGCCTGCGGGGGTTATCGGGCCATGCAACGTCTGAACGTCCGAAACATCCCGTATTCCCCCCGCATGCGGGGGTTATCGGCAGGTTATACTGGCAAAACGTCGATGGCTCTCGTATTCCCCCGCTTGCGGGGGTTATCGGTCGATGGCAACCACCAGGAACAATAAAACCCTGAATTCCCTCCGTTTGCGGGGGTTATCGGAGCAGTTCGAGGAATAGTGACAGGCAGTGCAGGTATTCCCCCCGCGTACGGGGGTTATCGGTTCCCTGCACTAAGACGCTGGTGGTCGACACGTATTCCCCCCGCATGCGGGGGTTATTGGCCGGTTCGGATTTTGCGAAACAGGTGCAGGGCGTATTCCCCCCGTCTGCGGGGGTTATCGGGCTGGATTTCCGTCAGTTGGTCAGCTGCTGCTGTATTCCCCCCGTGTGCGGGGGTTATCGGTGACTTTTGCGCAGCCTCAGGGCTCCGGTTTGGTATTCCCCCGCATGCGGGGGTTATCGGAACAATTTGAAGTTTCTGCGCCAGGTCGTTTCGTATTCCCCCCGCATGCGGGGGTTATCGGCACTACCAGATCCGAATGGACACCCGTAATGAGTATTCCCCCCGCACGCGGGGGTATCGACATAAAAACCGCAATGGTGGGGCTTTTGTTATGTGCCCCTACAAGCAGATGGGACTTTTTACAATCAAGGAAAGTTACTTTCTTCAGGATAACCCACATTCTGTCATATCTTGCAGGTTGCAATCAGAAAAGGCCTTACGTCGATAAATTCATGCCTTGAGCTGGTAAGGAAGTATGACGTTATAACTCTGCATTTCTGGTTGATTAAGGTAGGGCGGCATTCCTGCTTTAAAAACAATCACTAATTTTGAACGGTAGTCGTCTTGATCCCAACTGCTACCTGATGGACTAGGCACCTGCAAAGAACCAATTTATACTGTTTATATATACAGTATTTTTAGGTGGTCGGAGGTTGTGCCTATGTTCTTAATTCCAATGGAAAATCCTGAGAAAATCGCCATCCCTTTATTTCTCGAGCGGTGTGCAGCTGGCTTCCCCAGCCCTGCCCAGGATTATACTTCCAGTGAGCTAGACCTGAACGATTATTGCATCAGGCATCCATCCGCAACATATTTCGTGCGGGCTCAGGGAAACAGCATGCAGGATGTCGGTATGCGTGATGGAGATTTGCTGGTGGTGGACCGTTCTCTTCGTCCTCAACATCGCGATATCGTGATCGCCGAAGTGGACGGCGGCTTCACTGTTAAACAGCTCCAGACCACTCCCAGACTGGCCCTGTTGCCTATGAACAATGCTTATTCCCCAATTTACCCAGACCCCGATGAACTGACAATTTTTGGCGTGGTGACTCATTGGGTTCATCGTGCCCGGGGGAATCTGTAATGTATGCTCTGGCGGATGTGAACAGTTTCTATTGCAGTGTTGAGAAATGCTTCAGACCCGATTTACGCGATAAACCAGTGGTCGTCCTGTCTAACAACGACGGCTGCGTTATAGCTCGTTGTAAACTTGCCAAAAAATTCGGCATTCCAATGGGTTTACCCTGGTTTAAGTTGCGTGAGCAGCGTTTCCCGGAGCCCGTGATTGCCTTCTCCAGTAACTACGAGCTGTATGCCAGCATGAGCGCCAGAGTACATTTCTGCCTGGAGGAATTATCATCCCGTGTCGAAGAGTATTCCATCGATGAGTCGTTTATTTGGGCTGGTGGGATTGATAACTGCATGACGTTTGAGGAATACGGACATCAGCTAAGGGATCATGTTTTCCGCTGCACTGGACTGACGATAGGGGTAGGCCTGGCCCCTACAAAAACCCTTGCTAAAGCCTGCCAGTATTCCAGTAAGACCTGGCCCCAGTTCGGAGGGGTACTCGCACTGACTGCAGGCCAGCGTAATCGGATAGATAAGATGCTTTCTCTGATGCCGGTAGAGGAGGTGTGGGGGGTTGGTGGACGAACCACAAGTAAGCTTCATGCAATGGGCATAACCACTGCGCTGGAGCTGGCTCGTACTAACCCTGCATTCATAAGACGAAACTTCACCGTAGTTCTTGAACGAACAGTGAGGGAACTACGGGGGGAAAGTTGTATCGACCTGGAGGATGCCCCGCCACCAAAACAACAGATCATATGCAGCAGGAGCTTTGGGCAGCGTATAACAACGTATGAATCCATGCGGCAGGCAATTTGCCAGTATGCTGAACGTGCTGCGGAAAAATTGCGCCAGGAACGTCAATACTGCGGTCAGGTATCAGTTTTCATAAAAACCTCGCCTTTTTCAAAACATGAACCCTATTACAGCAAAGTCTCCAGCGAACAGCTCTGCATTCCATCACGTGATACGCGGGACATTATCGCGGCGGCTGGCCGGGCTCTGGATAAAATCTGGAAAGAAGGACATAACTATGCAAAGGCGGGAGTCATGCTCAACGATTTCCGTCCCTGCGGAGTTACCCAGCTATCGTTATTTGATGAAGGGAGGTCGTATGCAAACAGTGACGCGCTCATGAACGTACTGGATACGATAAACAACTCAGGCAAAGGCAAAGTATGGTTTGCCGGTCGTGGCATCGCACCGGCGTGGTCAATGAAGAGAGATATGCTCTCTCCAGCCTACACAACGAGGTGGGACTCGATACCGATCGCTACACTCTGAGGTATCGCAATCAGGAAAAATGCCTTCCGTCTGCTGGTGGTTGATATTTGCACTGGTGTTACCATTTGGGTATAATGTAATGACCAAATGGAGGTTTGCTATGAAAACTTTTAGTTTGTCCTCAACTCCAGCCAGACCACAGCGCCTCTGGCAGGTTGCCGGGTTAAATAATGCTGATGGTGTAGCGCTCCTGGGCCAAATCAATGAAGGCCTGGACGGGAAGGTGGCGAACCGGATCACTGACTGGGCCAGAATAACCCAGAATGACCTGAGAAAAATGTCCGGTATCCCGTCGACCACTTTTAGCCGCAGTGTGAAGGCACGTTTTAACCCGGAACAAAGTGAACGTCTGGTACGGATTATCCGCGTCATTGATCGGGCGGTAGATTTGTTTGAAGGCGACAAGGAAGCCGCACAGAAGTGGTTGAACGAACCTAACCGGGCATTGAGCTGGAAAGTGCCAGCAGACCTGATGGCATCCGAGACGGGAGCGTATGAGGTCATTAAGCTGATTACGCGTCTGGAGCATGGGGTGTACTCGTGATCCTCTACAGGCTGACGAAAACAAAGTATCTTTCTACGGCCTGGACCGGATATGGTGCGAAAGAGGCTGGTGGGCGCTGGAATAGCGTGGGGGTGTCAATGGTATATGTCTCCGAAACGGCATCACTAACGATGCTGGAGACGCTGGTACACCTGCATGCGGCACAGATAATGGACTCTTTCACTCTACTGAGTATCGATGTGCCTGATGAACTGATCCAAAGCGCAAACATGGATGAATTACCGGGCAACTGGGCTGATGAGGATGCGCCTCAGGAACTGGCTGATTACGGAGATGCCTGGTCATTTACCAGGAGCTCGGTTGCACTGCGTGTTCCCTCAGCCTTATCGCCGGTAGAGTTCAATTATCTGTTAAATCCTGAGCACCCTGAGTTTTACGGGATTGTGCAGAAGGCTCAACAGATACCGTTCCGGTTTGATAGTCGTCTTAAACCTGACAGGAAGTGAAGCAAAGGAGGAGAGGGCGCTGTCATGATGCCTGGCGCTCCTGTCCGGTGTCACATAAAAAAGCCCGCCAGCGGCGGGCAAAGACTACACACAGCTATTACAGGATGATTCAGGCAGTTTCTTCGTAAACGTTGTAATCCAGCTTTGCTCCACTGTAATTCTGCAGACTACGGGCTTTATTCATCGCGCAGCTGAACGCATTCGAACGATCGCCTGCACTCCCGTTATGCCCATAGCGGGCAATTTCATACGGTTTCTCATAACTGCATTCTTCCAGCACAATAAAGGCTCCCGGTTCACTGGTCAGCAATTCGAAACCAAGACCTGCGGACTTTGTATTCCTTAGCTGGTAATATGCAGTGAGTGTCATAATTTATTCCTTAAAATAATACCGATACAAAAATATTTCTACAGGCATTGTTGAGTCTGTGAAATTGATGATAGTTCAGAGTGCCTGTAAGTAATAATAACTTATTCAAGTGACGCGTCAATTGGCTAAATAACCTTACCTTCATTAAATTTTAAAGAAATACAATCAGGAAAAGTGGCTTTAAAAATCTCTTTCGAACATGACGCTACTGATATCTGATATTGCCTGGAGAATTTTGTCATAGGCGTAGACCTCTATTTGGGCGTAAATCTTCAAACTGGTAGCTGAGTCGTTTGGTTAACATCAGACATGGGCGCAGCTGGCGAACAAGGGGGTGTCCTGGCGCTGCATTGCGTCTGCACAGAACCGTTACACTGGACGGCGCAGAAGTGGTAACCGGAGTACACCGACAGAGGTGAAAATTCATGACTGAACTCCAGCAGATGCCGGGGTGCATGGCAGAAACACGGCGGAAACCATCTTAGAAATTACTGGCTTACCAGCTTATTAGCCCTGGGAGGATGGGAGTAAACAAGGTATAATGGTATCGGCGCTTGAGGCTTTTTGCCTCATGATGTTTGAGTGGTTTGGATGTTGTGCGGCAGAAAGCAGAAAGCCCCGTAGGTAATTTTCATTAACCCACGAGGCCCACTGAATGTCTAGTCAACACCAGTATGGCCTCTTACCGTGCAATTTGCAAGGAGAAGAAAGCCATGAAGCTACCGCGAAACGCCCTGGTCTGGTGCGTATTAATCGTGTGTTTAACGCTCTTGATATTCACATGCCTGACCCGGAACCGCTTATGCGAAGTCCGGCTAAAGGACGGGAACAGGGAGGTCGCGGCAAGCCTGGCTTACGAATCCAACGGTAAGTAGCAACCTGGAGGCGGGGGAGACCCCGCCTTTTCAGGGCTGTGTTGGTCCGACATGCCTGAAGCGCCTTTATGAAGGGGTTGCCGTTCGCCGGTAGCCCCTTTTTCCTGACTACATGAAATAAAAAAAGCCCGCACGACGACGGGCAAAAAAACACATTCATCTTTCTACACATGGATTCAATGAATCGCAAATCAATCTAGCACACTTCACTCCATGTGACACCCTGTCATCAGTCTGAAAAACAGGACGGAGACACAGCCTTTATCCTGACGTCTGCTCAACGGATGAGGGGGGCATCAATATATTAAATTACTGGCTAATTAAATCCATGAAACACAATCAGGAAAATCATTAATCCTTATTTTCCTGTCGGATTTTATACGCCGGTATGCTGCATGTTAACTCATAAAAACTCTGGATGATTCTGAATGCTATAAATGATTAAGGCGTTTATAACCGGTTTGGTATGCATTTTCCGTGAGCTGGAAATAGCTTCCGGTGATAATAAGGGGTTGATGGTCGTTATTTTATTGGTATCCTGGTGTGCATGGATGAAATATTCGCTTATACCTTGCCAATATTTTTTAAACAGGGGTTCACGAATGAAAACTCAAAACACACCAGCCACTCACAGCGACATTCTTTTTACCCATATAGTGAATACGCTGGTGGACCTTGCTAAACATGAAGGCACTCTAATGACGTTTGAAGGCCTTCTGCGGAACGGTATCGGGGTAGATGAAGAGATGATGGATAGCATGCTGGGGGTGAGTCAGGACTCAGCTGCTCAGTGCGTGGTTCAGCTAAGGGATTGTGGTGCCATAACGAGCCCTGCGGTATATGAAATGGTTAAACACGTTGAGCAACTGGCCATGCGTTTAGCCCCAGACTGGTGGAAGCAAATCGTGCCATGGTCGGTTCAGCCACTGCGGTACTACCAGGAAGAGGCTATGGCAAAACGCGAACGATTTATTGTCCGTCACAGGGAACGGCAGTACCCCTTCCTCGTATACGTAACTGGTCAGGTAGAGTATCCGGAAGATGACCCGCTGTATGGCACGTACGTTACAGAAGGTACGTTCCTGGTAGGTAAAGCGAAAACCATACATGATGCCCTTGAGTGCGCAAAAGAAGCTTTTACGCGGGGTGAATGGATTGTCCAGGATGAAGAATGGCGGGATGAGTTCATTGACCACCTGACAGGACGTGACCAGGGGCCGGTGAGTTTTTCCGAAAGGACTATAGAGATCCGCGATAGGGGGGACAGGCTGGTGTTAACAGGCAATGCCCGCACACTGGAGTGGCACCGCCATGTAACCAGCCCTGATGAGATCGAAAAGATAAAAGCACAGCAAAAAGACCTCTATCAGAAAGCAAGCTATGAGAGTGGCTGGGACAACTACGAGACTGCACGACAGCTGCGGCGGCAAGCTGAACAGTTATCTCTCGGTTTTGTTGAAGAATGCTGGCGTAACCATCCGGAAGTAATTCAGGCGGTAGAGAAGTTCGAGTATCCGGTGTTTATAGATGAGGAGATGTCTCTTTTTAATGCAGATCAGGATGCTGGTATTGACTGATGGCCAGCTGGTGGGGCAAGCACGTACAAACCAACCCGCTAAAGTACCAGATGGGCCAGCTGGCACATGCCGATCACCCCAGAACCCCAGAACCCCAGAACCCCAGAACCTTTCTTCTGCTTGCGATTTTTTCAGGCGACCAAAAGTGCTCGGGGGCACAGAGGTGGCCGCTTATCCCGGCTTTATTTGCAGTCATCAAACCGTAACGAAATCGTTTGTGTTAATGTTCAATTATGGTATTTATTGTTACCCATTACATTTGCTGATGGAAGACGGCGACATGCAGTTCATCCAATATGGAGTCGTAATTCTGGGCCTGGGCGTGGTAGCCGCCGTATTGTTCGCCTTTGAAAGGCAGATCTCAGGTAAGCACCGGCGGAGATTAAGAAATATTTCACGCGAGAAAAGTCAACGTTAAACAACGTATCAGGGTGGAGTGACAGACTGGACTTATCCGATCCTCTCCCTTCAACTGATGCAGGTTGCATAACCGTCATGTACTGCTTTCTGAAAGAGGTCATGAAGGCAATCAGAGGAAAAATTATTTCCTTCACACTGGCAGGCACTCTACATCACCTGACGCAATAGACAATCTGATCATGTACAATTTAAACATATCCCCAAAGTAGTCTCGTTAGACTGGCCGTAACAAAATACCCCTTAAACAAAAGGTATCTGCATGGACATCAAAATACATGTCAAATCGTCAAGGTCTCAAGCCATTGTCAGTAATTTGACGTGCGGCCTCCGTGGACTTAAGGCAATGACACTCTTCTTCTTCGCGACATTACCATTATCCTTTTTATTCACGTTGTGCGCATTTCCTCAGGCGATAGATGAGGGTAAGTATATTCATCTAGTATTATGGGCAATAGGATTGAACGTGATCTGGTTGCTGGTGCAAATGTTGAAGAACGAGGACGAATTTTTCACACCATTCAAGCAGCCTATAAGCTTTCCATTTCATCAGGAAAAAGTAACTCGTCAGGAAAAAGTAACTTTCGCCAATATATCGTTGACTTTTATCTTTCTGGATGACGGTTATAAAAATGGGAGGGGCAAGGACTATTAGCATCATAGATTCCGGGGTTCGCTCGCACTTACCCCGGTCAGGCAATCTAATGCATCAACGCTCAATAGCAGGTTATCCGCGCCCCGTGGGCCAGATGGTGGATAGTTAACTGCACTGTCTGTAAGCCTTGTTCAGGCCAGCCCGGTAAGCATCCGACCCCAGATAGGATGGATCAGCAGCATTCCAGGTATTTCGGATTCATGCGCTGATGGCGAAATCCCTGCAGAAGAGATTGAGGTAAGGGATGCGGTAAAACAATTCAAAGTCACAGGAGATCAGGCGTTGTCCATGAACCCGAGCCCTGCGGTATATGAAAAGGGAAAACACGTTGAGCAACTGGTTTGGTTGAAGAATGCTGGCGCAACCAACCGGTGACAGCGGTTGAGCCAAACGAAACGGGCAATCAGGAAAAATATGCTGCTCGTTACTTGTGCCCGATCAAGCTACTGCTGGGTCAAAAACTCTGTGGCATATTCAACGGAGTCGAGAGAAGCACATCCCGACATGCCAAAAAAACGGCGATCGCTGACACCGGTGATCCTGAAAGGGACAAGGGTTCCTGTATAGCCTATCTGGACGTTCCTTTCTTCTATCACTATGTCCCGACGCTCCAGCTGCGGCTTAGAGAAAACGCGCTCTCTGTTCACGAGTATGTCCTGAATGACGGCATCGGTTGCCTGACCAGCTGTAACCGTGGGACAGGCCTTGATATCAGCTCTGAGCGCTGCTTTCGACTCAAAATAATACAGCGCGATAAGTCCGCACAGCAGCAACACAATGCCCGCCATACCCAAACCAACACCCTTCAGGAACCTGGACATACTACATCACCAATAGCATATGGATGAGAACAAGAAAGAAGCCAGAAATTTGCCATAAACATTCTGTGTAATCCAGTCCAGAAAATGACAATAAACAGCAGCCGGTTCCCGGCAGGCTTCTGTCTTATCAGCAACCAGGAACGATGGGTTTATCATTTTGCCGCTATCTGTCGCGCTGAATTCAAAATGCCTGGAGAAGGTTGAATGGTGAATTAGAGTAAAGGAAAAAAATATCCCGGAATGGCAAAATCCAACAGTTAAGGGGATAGGGCACTACATGGCTACTGTAAAATGTTGTCTTAAACCCAAAAATAAGAGATTCGAGCATGAAGGTAAATATAAAGGATGCCCCACCCAGGTCAGAAACCATAATCCGCAACATTATTTACGCTGTAAGAGCAACGGCGATAATGACGGAATATTATCTGCGCTCATTCCCGGT
Organism: Klebsiella africana; assembly: GCF_020526085.1. Taxonomy (NCBI): domain Bacteria; kingdom Pseudomonadati; phylum Pseudomonadota; class Gammaproteobacteria; order Enterobacterales; family Enterobacteriaceae; genus Klebsiella; species Klebsiella africana. The sequence continues at coordinate 39,911 of NZ_CP084875.1, forward strand.
CGTGTTTTTTTATGTGCTGGTGGGATTTGCATTAGCATTTGATTCCACGGGTGTCCCTTTGGCTACCCTGCTGCAACAAGGAATGTTAACTAACATTCTGACCTGTTCGGTTATGGGTAACCTCCTCTGGCTGGGTGTTAACCTGGCATTAAGAGGGGACTCCGTTTTCAAAAACCTGTGAGCGGCTGATCAAAGCTCTCTGTGCCAAAAGTTACTTTCAGAATGACTCGTCAAAAAAGGAATAAATTATGCGCAGCAAAATTAGCAAAACCTCGATCTCACTTATTTGTCTGATGCTGGTGGCCACCTCTGCGGAAGCAGGGTATAAATCCAATCGGTCTTCCTACAAATCATCCTTCCGCCCATCGACCATTACCAAGTCGTACAACTCTTCAACCAGAAGCCAGGCAAGCCGCACGGTTAACGATACGCCAGCACCAGCTGGCACCAAACCACTGACCACCAGCCAGAAAGCGATGATTGCAGGTTCTGGGGCCGCATTAACGGTCGGGGCAGTTTCCGCGTCCTCAGGGAATAAACCGTCAGAGAGCACCTCCGGGAAGGTGGAGAACCAGGCTGGAGGGTATGATGTTGTCAGTAGTCGATCTCAGGCCAAGGGAGATAACGAAGGCGCTGCTGCAGGCACTACGCCAAAGAAATCAGTGAGCGGGTCGGAGCTGGTGGCTAAGAAAGGGACTATACCTGCATCAAGTCCAACATCCGAAAAATCGTCGTCTCTCCCGTCGTCTCAGAGCATTCCAGGAAGTTCTGAGCGGGGCTCTTCATCTGTAAAATTCACCCCTCCTTCACAGAACCTTGTAAGTAACATCATAGAGAAAGATAAAAGTAATCATTTCGGTTTCTCGCATCTTGCGATGCTGTACTGGATAACGAGCAGCAACAACAGCCATGCATCCTCGCTTACATCCAGCGACAAAGAGTGGATTCAGCAACAGATAGAAGAGCAGGAAAGTAGCGGTGCAAGCCGCGAGGCAGCTATCAATGAGCTCAAAGCTGCCGGGGTAGATACCTCATCGATGACGGTTGCGGATAACAGCCAACACGCGTCGACTGTCTCCTTCTCCTACGATATGCCGACAGAATTAAAGGCGGGTAAGGTCTGGACGTTCGTTGTAAATGCCACATGGAATGATAAAAAACAGGCTCCGTCATGCGAGTTGCAAGGCGCAAAATTTATGGCAGACAAAGACAAGTTATACGGCATGTGGAAAGCACCTGAAACTGTCGGGCAGAAAACGCAAATGAAGTGCAAAGCGTTTGGTGTGGAAGAAATTAAAACGCTGGTGTCTGTCTGACTGGACAAACATTGCCAGCTGCTGATGGGGGAGCCATGCGGTTCCCTTTATCGCTCATCGTAAAGTAAGAAATTTAGTACCAACAAATTTCGCAACTAACTTTTGGAAGATTAGCTTAGCCTCAACCATTTTTTTAAGAAATTTGGTATTATAAGACCTGGTCTTCTCTTATTCAGGAATGCATTATCCCATTGCTGCAAATAGTCATCTCTGAAGACTACGCCCCAATGCTGTTTACCATCTAATTCGCGAGTTCTTAAAGCATAATCATAAATGTCTATTAGAATATCGATTGATGAGTCCCATATTTCATTAGTTAATTCAATCCCTTCTCGCGCTGCGAGTTGAGGGTAAAAGTGTTGAAGGCCGATGGCATACTCGGGCTTACAGTATTCAACAAGAAAACCGTTAAAGATGCCAGGTGAGTAATCTCTGTCGTATCCACCATGCCATAATGTTAAAGAATTCAACCAATTGATTGCTTCCAGGTCTTCCATGTCCTCTAGCAAGACACCAGATTGTATGCCCTGTTCTCGGCAATCTAACACTGAAGCTACGTTCTCCATAAGCATTGTATATGCTTCTGTTGGTTTCATTATTTTTAAATCCATCAATTAGACCATCCTTTAAAAATCTAACAGTGCCTTTAATGTAGACATCGTCTGTAATAATCCCAAAAGACAACGAGGCTCATAATCTGTTATAAGATAACGTAGGTCAAGGACCGGTAAGAGAAAGTAGTCAATACTCCACTGACCGGCTTAAACCTGTTCACCAGTGGGTAAACCAGTAAGCACGACATTCAACGGGAAAAGTAACTTTTGGGATGCCCCGGTAAGACGATTTCCTTAAACAGGAGCCGAAAATGTATAGCCGTTTCATGAACGATCCACTTGATGAGGAATACCTGCTTTCCCCTGGTATTGTGGGTTCCTATGCTGATGGTGAAATCCCGGCAGAAGAGATTGAGGTAAGGGATGCGGTAATACGATTCAAAGTCACAGGCGATCAGGTGTTGTCCATGAATCTGTTCCACAGGCTGTTTCATTACCAGCGTTACAGGGAGGTTAGGGCATCATTCAACAAAAGCAGGTTAGCGCTGGTGGACATGGTTAATCGTTCCCCATTCCACAAAGCAGCAATGCGGCGTATCTACAGTGATTTGCCAGAGCAAAGCATTGCCCGTAGGGTTCTGGTTGATTTCATTGGATAGCGTACGCTGACCGGGAGGAAGTCGTTGCACAATAACGATATGTTTATATGACAGGCATTCAGATATAACGATTACTTTAATTGTCACCCTGTATGGCTCATTCTCGCCGTAGTGATGCTGTTATGCAGGCTAAGAGGTAAAAAAAAACTGCAGCTGGTGGGCGAAGGTATCCACATCAGTAAATTGTGGTCGTAATGGACCGGGCTCGATCGTAAACGCGTTAATGTATATGACAGGACGTCGCCGTTCATATCGGCCCCTGCCCGGAGACGGCGACTCCCCCTGATATCCCGGTCGGCATTCACCACAAAAGGCACTTTTCATCAACGGACCTCACCGAGGTAATTCATCAATGCGCCACATAATTTCTGGTTGTTTATGAATGCCCGATCATCTGAATCCTGTTGCTAAATACTCACCAAAAGCACTGGTAACAAAAACTCGCACTAAACATAGTTTCAGACCCGGATACAATTCCGATATAAGTCACTTTTTTTGGGGCGCGGGAAAGTCGCTTTGTTGAATGTTTGAAAAGGGGGCTTTGAGGAGGCTTTCGAATATTTATAATGGGAGCACGTTCGAACTGCTGGTGGATATGACATGACATTTCTCAAATCTCTGGACTCGCCGCCGTTCATCGCAACATATCGTTGGGCTGGGTCATTCGATGGACGGTATATGCCACAGGCATATTCTCTTTTGCTGGAACTGAATCAACACACTTATCTGCCGGTGGTTAATGCCGAGTTTGATATCTGTGTCATCAGCTGCGGCAAAGAGTGGTGGCGCTTCAGGCTGGTGGATGTGAAATCTGATGAACGTCAGGAAGGAATGGTAGCCCGGACGGCATACCGGTTAAACCAGTCAATGGGGATCGCTGAGCAGATGGTTAACATGATCCGCGCCTGGCAGTCCGTTCCGTACCTTAATCCTCCTGCATCTGACTACTTTAGCTAAACAGGGCCAGCTGGTGGCCCTGTGCATATAGAACGGTGGAAAATGGATGTGAGCTATTCACGGTACTGCTTGTGGATGACCTCTGAGCGCTTACGCGAAAATAACTTTTTCAGCGCACGGAAGAACAGGGTGGTTGTCAGTAGCGTAAAATAGGTCACCCTGTGCGGTACAGATATTGGTTGTCGATGTTTCAGTTTCAGTGAATACACGTGTCCCAGGTCGGTCAGCAGCGTCTGCGGCAGCATTGCTTTACGCAGGTCATTTTCGATCCAGCCAGTCTCCTCAACACTAAACACGGGCTCAGCATCGTACGCAGTGAACTTGTTCCCGAGGTCATCACAATTACGGCACAACCACTCCGGTGCTGGATCTGCCATAAACTTACTGGAGCCCGTCAGTAACACAACATTAACAATACCCTCATCACCCCGCTTTATGGCCCGACACACTCCGGATATGTGGGTTTTGTTCTGAACAAACGGGTTTAACATCTTATGTTTCGCTTTACCGAAACCGTATACAACCGTCCACGTTTTATCATCGAGAGCACCATAAATGTCACCGGTATAGTTTTTCTCTTCGATAATGAAAATACCCTTCGTGCTGATAAAGATATGGTCTATCTGCGTTGTCTGGGAGGAGTTGAGCGGTAGGGTAATGTCAGATATAAGCGTCCCTTCAAGGTCTGCTAAAACCCCCTTTAATGCATTTCGTGTGCGCTGCTCGCTGAACATGTTACTGATAAGCGGCCAGATGCACAGGATGATGCATGACAGGATCAGCATGACGAACACAAGAAAAATGGTCGACAACATGGTCAGGTCCATCGCTACCTCACTGTGCTGGTGGTGTGAAGCGCACTGGATAAAGCCTCTTTAAGGTTCACGTCCAGTGACAATCCTAACATGCTGCTTAACGATGCTTTTGGCGCGTTGTAGTCGCGAAAACGCGTGGTGCCGTAGACAATACTCAGGCGTTCACGCACCTCTGTGCTGGTGGCTGTATCATCGATAAGGCCAAACTGCTTCGCACGGTCCCCCAGCCAGAAACGCCCCGTGTAGAGCTGTTCTTTGTCCGCCTGTTCACGCGAAAGTAACTTTCCTTTACGACCGGCTTCGACATCATTGATAAACTGGTCATGCATTTTGTTGAGTAACTCACTATGCAGAAAGGCCTTGGTTTCGTCATCAATCGGACGCCAGGGGTCAAGTGAGGCCTTCCAGGCTCCGGCCGTCAACGGTTCGTTAGCCACACCAAGACGGTCCATGATCCTGGACACATCCCAGTGGTCCATACGTACGCCAATACTGCCAATGATGGCGTTGGGATCCGCATAGATCGCATCAGCCGGTGAGGCTGCGTAATAACAGGCGGAGGCGCACATATTTTTAATACTGACGATGATGGGGCGGACGTCCCGGGCGGCGGCTGGCAGTTTGCCATGCCCAGTACCCACGGCTTTCAGCAACGCCTGTTTAACCGCTTCAGAGGGCGCTGGTGGCATGTCCTTTTTATTCGGGGATGTTGTGGGGTCGGAGTTTTCAATTGTGAGCCCCGGTACTCCATGGAGGGAGTCGCGAAGCTCGTTTATCTCACGATAAATATTAATAGCGTCAGACGGACCACCGCCGCCAGATTCGGCCTCAATCAGGATCGCTTTTGCGTGCGGGTTATCCCATGCTTCACGTAAAGCGCGGGCAATAATGACACCGTCGCCTGTAGGCGAGCCAGTACCCATTTCACCATGGATACGGATAACCGCGATATGGTCTGCCCCTTTACCGTTTTTCTGTTTATCCTGATACATGGACCAGCCGCTAAAACCTGCAAACCCAATACCAATAATCGTCAGGGTTATTTTTGATAACACATGCGATTTATACAAACGGTAAAACTTCTTACTTTCACGCGATACCACGTCCTGAACCGAGCCTGTTTCAGGTTGCGATGGTCTTTTTTTAAACATATTCTTCCTCACATGAGTTTTTGGTAGTGCGCGAGAAGCCGGTTAATGGCAATAGCGAGCAACGCCAGGGCAAGTGGCGGAAAATACTGTGTCAGTCCATAAAATAAATTCAGGTTAGGGATGACCAGATAAGCAATTATCAAAACACCGATTATCGACAGCGAACGGAACCAGAGGCGATAAAGCTGAATTGTAACATCGCCAAAAACAAATCTCTTCATTTTCCACTGGTAATAACCATCCAGTGCCAGAGCTATCATCAGGGGGAGGAATGTAAAAAACCAGCCAGCCAGCAAATACCAGCGGTAAATCGCCTGATACACCATTAACGGGATGTTTCGGGCAGCGGTATAGCTCGGGCTCATGAATTTGTTTGCCGCGAGATTCATTCCGCGTGCCGGTTTGGTTTTATCATCCTCAGGCAAAAGAGTCTTATTCAGGTAAGCCGTAATGTTTAGTTCGACAAAAAGGTAATTAAACGTCTTTTCCGTATTACGCGTTACCTCCTGCCATCTCTCCACATCCATAAGCAACTTACTGGCGTTCACCTCAGCGGTGATATCCTTATAAAGTTTGTTAGTGTCTTCCAGGTAAACGTTAAACAGAAAATAAATCAGCAGACCCAACCCTAATCCAAACCGGATCATCGTCATTCTCTGCGCCGACATATCCTTTCCAGCCATTTTACACCTCTGTCAGTCAGTTTTATTAGTGAACAGCTCTGCCCAAAGGGCTGCCAGGCGAATGTTGCTTTCTCTGTTGAGGTAATGATTTTTCCAGCCGTGAAGAATTCCCGAACACGCCAGGTCATCCGACGCGATTAACCGGGAGATGAGAGAAAAAGTTACTTTTCTGCGAACATCTTCATTTTTCCAGCGCACCTGTCCCGGGGTTGGCGTGTATACCATATCTTCTTCAACCGGCCGCAAGCGCGAGAACTGACTAAAGGGTTCTGCCCATGGCGTCCAGAGTGCGATAAGGGTACCGTTGTTAAAGCGAACGGGAAGAGTGAGCACCGAGCCGGAAAATTCATCAAGGAACGACTGAATAATGCTGCTTTTACGGTACATCGCGGGCTGGTGGCGGTTACCCAGAATGGAAAGATCTATAACACGGTTGAAAAGAGACGTGTATTCATCCTGTGGATCGCTCAGGTTGCCACTCCAGAAAAGTAACTTTTCTTTCAAACCGGATATCAAAGCATCCTCTTCGAAAATCCCCAGATCGTGCTGGTGGATGTCTGGTACCTTACCGTGTCGCTTGCGCCGCATTACCTGGTATTCAACCTGTTCAGGCATCTCAAGGAAAACGGGGAGGAAGCCAGCAATATCAATAAACTCAGGCAGCAGATACCAGCCAAGCCGCTCGGCATTGAGCTGGATGAAAGCCATGCGTTCCTGATTTTTATCAATCTGCACTTCAACCGTGTGGCTCTTCGCCATGCAGTTACTTAGCTGCTCCTTGAGCCACTCGGTAAAAGGGCCCTGGGATACAGACCAGTTGCAGGTGACCTCTGTATCATCGTGCGTAACGATAGTCACCGCATAACGGATAATAAAAAACTCCGCCAGCGTGCGGGCCAGCACGTCGAGACTATCAACCGTGTATTGGGCGTAGACCTTACAAATGTCACCAGTAAGCTTCTTCGCATAACGTGACAGTAGTTCCGGCAGGCCTTCGTCATCAACATCTATGCCATACAGTTTCAGTGTCTTGGTTGCACGTGAAATGTATTTGGGCTGGGAGGAATTCATACCGAATAACGATTCCCTTGATACCTGTTTGCATTCCATAGTTAGCCCACCTTCTGTGATTTGCTAAGTATTTCTTCTACATTGAGATTACGTCTCATTTTTAGTTTGTAGGGCGAAGTCGTTACCATATCAAAGACGGTTGTTGACCTACGCATTGATTTGCCCGGCACGGTTATAGGCATCTGGCCCACAATTTTACGCCCGTCCTGTAAGCAGGCGATGAAGTGAAGGGTTGGGATCATCGAAAGTAATTCCTGTGGTATAGCATTTACCATCGTTGTCGACTTTCGCTCGGAAATGGAACCATTGAAATCTGTATGTGACTGTTTTGTACCAGCACTGGTGGTGTAAGTGACCTGGTTCATTGAGACATTAGTCTGGCCGACTTTGGTCAGAACAAGCTCCTGAGTCTTCGCGTCAGTAACACGTGTGGAAATGTAGTTGTTGCAAAGGCCCGTTAAACGGTCAGCAGTATCGGCGCTGGTGGCCGATACAAAATCAGAAATGGTCTGCGTAGAGATGAACAATGCGATCTTGGCCGCGCGTCCCTGGGCAAGAAGGTTAATCAGTTGCATATTAACTGCCTGATGAGCCTCATCAATGAATATGGAAACCCTGGGCACAGTGGACAAATCAGATGCTGTGTTATAGCGACTACCCGCCTCAGCGGCAATATCCGAAGTAATCAGCTGGGAGAGGTCCCGTGCTGTTGCCGGATCAGACAGGCCGTCCAGCGAAATGTAAAGCACGCCACCGCTGTTAAAGAGTCCATGGCTGTTAACGATGTTACGGTCAGGGTTCTCGACATCGTTCGCAGAAAGCAATATATCCATAGGGGTCTGGGACAATCGCTTGAGCATAGGCATCAGGCTGGCAGTGATTTTGTAATAGTGCGACTCATCGCCGGAGATGTATTTAAAACATTCCAGAACCGTATCCATGCCATGCATGTTTTTGGGAGAATTGTCTTCAAAGTAGTTGCAGTGGAAATATTCTTTCAGCTTTTCGATTTCGTCTGCAAGAGTAAGATTTGGAGATACCTGAACAGTTAAATGCCAGTCAGCCCCGAGATGGTAAGTATAAAAACCCCGGAGAGCGTTACGAGTGGTAACAATGAGATCCTGTTTAGAGCGTATGGCGTAGTAAATATTCTGGATAGTCGGTTTTGTACCACCCAGTTTCAGGGCACCTATCGCCGTTGTGACAAGCCCCTCTGCAATACGCACGAACGGATCTTCACCTCCTTCAGTACCTGAAATAATGCTCATAATACGGGCGGAAAGGTCTGTATCCTTAACATAGTTAGCGCTGACATCATAAGATACAGACGTTGAAGGATTGCCTGCGTGAAAATGCATAAAAGGCTTACCAAGACTTTCACATTCTTCCTTTAACCCTTCCTGCCACTGATAGTCGTTTTTAGGGTCAACAACGAGAACGATGTGTCCAAGGTGTAGCATTGAACTGGAAAGAAGGCGCTGGAGAACCGTTTTCCCGGTACCTACGTTTCCTGTAATAAGAGTATGGCCAAAGAAATTTTCTTCATTGACGAATATCGGGATTTTTTTATCAACGCCGAAAATCGCATAATTCCCGCCCAGGTCGAAGGCAAGTTTTCGATAGTGACGGGTAATGGGATTCAATATAAACGGTAACTGCACCTCATGCATATCACTGGAAAGGTTGTGCACCTGGTAGGTACGTTCAGAGTGCTCCGGTCCCCATTTGAAACCATTGCACAGAAACGTTGTACGCTGGGGGATCACAATCTTTTCTTTCTTACGAAGGAGCTTGTAAACATTTTTCTTCGATGGTGCTCCACCAGACTCCTGCAAACTGACCAGTTTCTGATATTTACGGTCATCAGCAAAAAAATGTGCATTATTAATCATTCGAAAATCTTCGAGTGATAAAAAATCCATCGTGCGATGAAATAATCGCCAGTGAGCTATGAAGACCGGTACCCCGTGCCATACCCTCCATCCTGCCATCGCTATTAACCCCAGAGAGCAATAGAAGGGTATTTCACTGATACCGTACTTACTGGTCCATGAGTCTATAAGCACGTAAGCAGAAAAAAGTATGAGTATTAGCGCTGAACGAAATTCAAGGGCAGGGCGGTAGAGCATTTCCTGCGTATGGAGATTGTTACGGCTTCTACGTTTCATGGCTTACTTCCTGATGGTTAAAAAACGAAATAAATTCTTCGTAGAAAATGTTATTGCGCAGAGCACCTTGTTGAAGGTCACTAAGGCGGATCATGTAGTGTCGAATTGGTTGGCCTATCGTGACCTTTAACGAGGCTACAGGGAAATGAGAAAGTGATAGTTTGAGTTGACGGATTTCTTCCTGATTAAAACCCCAGGAGCCGACATCATCTAAAATGCGAAGACGGATGCAAAGATTTATATCAGTTACCAAAACCACCCGTAGCAATACTCTTACGTGAGCAGAATTGTTATTGTTCCTGACACGATTTAAGAGAGTAATAATCGTGTCGATATCGGATGAAAGCGTATCGCTATTACTGTTTTCAACTTGCTGCTGATCTGGTGGAGTACTGGATTTTAACTGCTCAAGGCTGTGTGCAATGACGACAGCCGGATCAGTGATAATTTGACTCTGACGAGCAAACAGCGCTTCAAAATCGCTGTTAATGTCAACGACCCCCTCAACAGAATCTTCCTCTTGCGCTTCCTCTTCCGTTAGCTCGGAATCATCCTCCACCTCTGCCGGGGGTTTTCCGTGAACAGAGGTACTATTATCCGGTGTACGCTCTGAAAGTGACTTTTTTTCCTGTGCTACATCAACATCAACATCAACATCAGCGTTCTCACAGGTTTGACTTATCGGGCCTGTTTCACTGTTAATACAGTCATCACCGTATGAATATGAAGCGTAATCCGCCCAGAATTGTTCAACATCATCTTCCTGCGCATCGGTATAGTCCGCTGATGGTATGTCAGTCGGATCATGTTCAGTTCGATTCAGTTCAGGCGTTTGCTCTTCATAACGTTCCGGAGGGAGTGGCTCAGGGTTCACCTTAGTCAGTGGCGGCGGAAAAGTGAAAGACACCCCTTCATCATCAGTCTTAACCCCACCAAATAAATCTGGAGAAAGCAATGGCAGCATCTCAACCTCTCTAATATCAGGTTGATGACGTAACTGGACAAGAGATACTTCGTCAGTTAACTGAACATACCGTTTCCCGTCATTGCACGGAATGCTGAATTCTTCATCGAGGCTTCCAGACCGTAAAGAAAGAACAAAAAGACCGGTCTCCATTAAGCGCGGCTCTTCAAGCGGTGCTATGGAGCGAATATGTGTTTCTGATACATACAGGACCCCATCGATTAAAGCCAGTTCATGAGCATTAATGGCATTATTTTTGAACTGATGCTGGAGTCTGGAAATGTACTCATCAGGACTCACTTCACCTTTTTTACGGCGGGTTTTAACAGGTTTTTTAGAATCAGGTTCTTGTGTCTCAGGTTCAGATGCATCTGTTCTAAGAGATGTTTTATTTGTGTTTTCCTGAACCTGCTGATTCTCACCGGAAGTCGCCTCATCATTTTCAGAATCAGCAGTATTATCAGTATCTGAAACTGTACTGTTACTTTCCGCTGCACGTTGTGTGTCAGCCGTTGAGACTGAAGCGTTATCACTGGTTTGAGTTATTCCAAGACGGATTGATTTTGTACCATGCGAAAGAGGGCGTACATAGAGCGTGTCATTCCCCTTGCGGTCGACAAAAACATAGTCATTAGTCTCATTAATACTGAAAATACCCGGCGTACTTTCGGGCAGAATATCGTATTTAAACAGAAAACCAACCCATTTTATTTTTAAGAGAGAGAACCAGCTTAGGCCTTTGATACCCTCATCAAACATTCGTTGTATGTCATTTTCCGTAAAGTCACCGCGATGGAAAAAGTGAGCAACCCGTTGTTCACCGTATGGCTCTATATAGCCCCCACTTAAAAGAAGGTCGGTTAATGCTTTGCGGCCAAGATCGCCATCCGGGAAGTTAATCCCAAGATGTTTAAACTGATTCAGGATGAAATCAAGGGCCGCATGTTCGTTGATGTAAACAGAGCCACCGATAATCATAATATGTACCGGAGGCGGTGAGTTTCTGTCATGTCTTACTGACGATGAGTCGAAACCATTGATATTAAGAGTACTGATGTTGTCTTTCAGAATCGCGATGGCACGTGCAGCAGTATCAGAGGCCCGAATACCGGATTGTTTATCATACCGGTAGCTGGTATCGGTGCCGGTGGAATGCCAGTCGGCCGTTCTCATGCAACGAGAAATAAAATCATCACTGGTTGTATAATTACCCAATGCCGACAGCATTTTATCGTACAACCGTTCTTTTACTACGTCGCTCAAATAATTAAGGCACGTATCGTTTAAGCAGCGTTCCAGGAATACAGGTGCCCGCACGGAATGCTCGTTAGCCTGCCTTTTGCGCCAGATAACTTCATAGGAAAAAATACGGTTGGACTTTGCCCAGTCCATCAGGCTGGACGAGAGCGGACGCCATGTGCTTTTAACACCAGGGGTGGACGAAATAACGTCGACATCAAATATCTTCCCTGCGTCATGTAAAAGCCCACAAATAAAGGCTGCATAAAGATAACGACGTTTTCGGATCTGTTCTTCATCCTGCAGACCAATAGGGAGTAATTCAGTGCTGTACGCAAATTTTAAAGCGAGGAAAGCAGTTTCTAAACTGTGCGTTAACAGGCCCCCTGTACCGGCATGGTGATGGTTTTCAGACGCAGGTAAAAGATGTATCCAGCGTGTATATTCCATCAATGGCTTAATGACCAGATTAGTGAAGGTATAGGCCTCCTCACTCAGGTCTGAATTTGGCAAACCGATATACATATTAATTTCCTGTAACCGGTTAGCATGTACAGATAGAATCTCACGCTCTGAAAAGAGTGTTATACCCGCAGGCTTGCTTGGATAATCAAGATAGCTTTGCACATCCTTGTTAGGCGTGTGCGGGATATCGTACTCATCATCTGTATCAAAAATAATATCGTGGTCAGGCCCTCCGAAGAGGGCGACCCTAATTTTTAAAAAAAGCCTGGATATAATACTCATATCAACCTGTGAGTTATTGTACCGAAACAGGAGTGGCAGAAGGCTGTGTTTTGTCAGATGGTTTACCGGAGCCAGCTGCTTCTTCTGATTTTAATGTCGGCTCACTGCCAGCATCAGCAGAACTGTCACTGTGACCGGACTGAACAGGGGCTTTAGTTTCGAGACTGGCAATATAAAGTTCCACCGATTTAAACCGCTTTATGCTCTGGATGAATGGCAATGCGTCGTATTTTCCATTCACGCGGTTTTCAGCGTTCAGTATTTTAGTGATGTTGTCCATCGCAACCCGCAGTGAGCTCAGGAGTTGCAGGATAATTCGGTCATGAACCTGTTGTGATATCTGACCGTATAACCACAACTGATGTGCCTGACGAGTCAGGACGTTGATGGTCTGGATAATATCCAGTAATTTATAGGTCATTGGGTGGTTCCAGCGAATTTCAAATTCACCATAGTCAAACCCTTCGAATGATGAATCATCCAGAGGCAGTCTGGCGACATTTTTGTCAATCTGCTCCTTGAAGGTATTTACATTACCCGACAGTTCATCGTAAACACCGGAGAGCCATTTCTGAACTTTAGTGCTTGTCGCCTGGTCACCTTCTACCAACCGGAAAATATTATAAATTGCATTGGAAATGGCGTTAAACTGGCGCAGGCAGGCTCGGTTTTTTTCATGAAAGTGCGTATAGAACTCACTTGAAAGTGGCTTTAATTTTGAAATGACCATCCCTAACGGGCGGTTATTGCCAGCGTTACGTTGATTGCGCGGTTCAGTTTTTGGGGATGCGTTGTCAGCCATTATATTAACCTCTTCAGTTTTTCCAGTCTTTTGATGTCGGCCAGTTTTCGTTGATGGTATTCCGCGAGTAGTTCACGGATCGGTTTAATTTTGTTTTCTGTTTCCAGGATCATCTCCAGTTCCCAGTCCAGGGCATTTTTAAAACAACTAACGCTGTATCCTCCGAGTTTAGGTTTAACAACCACGCCATGATGTTCAATTTTGTTTTTGAACCTGGGCGAAAAATCTTTCCATACAATTGTCAACTTTTGCGATGAGCCGACCTTTTTAAACACCGGTGCGAATCGACCGGGCATGAATTTCCCCCCGTTTGCATACGTGGTCTGGGATATCAGTTGGTTTCGTGCCTTCCAGGTCTCCCAGTATTCATCCAGAATTTTTGTCGCTTCTGATTTCAGTAACTCGATATAGCGAACCGAGTTTTCGATAACGATTTCCTGATGTGCCGTAATTATCGGGTTCATATCAACTCCTCCATTCTCACAGACTACAGGAATCCCAAAAGATTTTTCTGAACTAACAAGGGTGTTTGCATTTTTTTTTTAAATTTTTTTTGTGCACATGTCGTCGGCAAAAAAGTAACTTTCTTGTGAGCATGACCAGCAACCTCTGCCTGAGGCCCAACAAAGTGTGCGTTCCACCTCCCGTAAAACCACTCCTTGCAACCGTGGAGATGGAAAAGTAACTTTTTTGCGAACCAGTAATAGTTACCCTTATACATAAGTAACTTTTTGCGTAATAGTTACAAATGATGGAGCATGAAAATCTGTTGTCCATTGGTCACTATTCCGGGAAAAGTTACAAATGAAGATTTTTCCCCATTGGTACTTTTTTTCAAAAAAGATACTAATGAAAGATGTCGCTTATCGACGGTTTTTTCAAAAAAGTGCCTAATGATATTGGTGAAAATTCGGATGTTCTTGCACAAGGAACTAAAACGAAGAAAGTGCCTTATACTATTTGTGATTAACCCTTTTCTACACTCCCTCGGATTGCTATGATATAATAAAACCTCTTTCAGTAACCTAAGTAGCGCGATTTAAAAGTATCCTGGAGAGCGTATGGACGTACAACCCAACGTACAGACTGACACGGTCATTAAGGCGTTTCTCCGCTCGGAGTTGCAGTTGATACGTAGTCAGAAAAAACTACTCAGTGTGTTGCCTCGTGATCTCGCGTCGGACTACCGCTATATACCGGACAACCTGCTGGAGCGTTTTTTCCATCCCGCCACGGATGCGCGTCTAAATAGAATTGCCCTGTCAGAAGCCAGGCCAGGTAGCCTGCTAGTTCCCCGTGTCAACGGGAAGCCTGTTTTATGGGGTGAGTTAATAAAATTAATTCTGGATGACTCTCAGTTACTGAAGTTTGAAACGTACGGCAGACCTTTTGACAGTACCGAGATGAAACCAAATGAGCCATGCGAATTATTGAGCGGGAAACAGTATGTTTATAAACCCGTCGACCTTGAGTTATTCAGGAAAAACATCGTCTCTATACAGATGAATTTCCTTGTCAATCTATGGAATCTGGCCAGATTTAAACCGGCTTATGTCAGGGCTTATTTGGCCCTGTCTAATGACGCTTTTCAGATGCTCCTTGATACAGAGATGTCCGCCTTTGTGGAGGTGACAAATGTGGTTCTTTTCCCCCGGTTTATAACCTATGATACCGGACGACGTGATCACAAAGTATATGCATGGGGTTACGAGATTATGGCTGATGTTCTGGAAGGTTTCATTCCAAGGGAAAATATGGAAAACTTACGGGTCGAATTTGCTCTTAAAGATTCATATGAGAAGCTAAAGTTATTTTAGCGATGTCTGGATGCTATATGAGTTAGCTGGCTTCACTCATTGATATGGTAACCTGATTACGGTTCATTCATGTTAGTGAATAACAGTATCCGAGCGTGCTTCGCTGAAAAGTAACTTTTCTGAAAACATGAAGTGGTTTTTCCTGCCGGTCGACAGAACCGGACCAGGTACACGTTAAGGAGAATGCAGATAATGGGCTTTAAAAAGAGCGAGGTAAGCCAGCTAAATAGTCTGGCAAGTGCCATAAAGTTAATAGAATTTGATGCCAATAAATATACCATAACACATTTGTATGGTCGTAAAGTTGCCGACAGCCTGGAGTACCCCAAAGGGATAAATACAAGAAAAGGGGTAGGTAAATGGCTCGGTGAAAAATCCGCCATGTTGCTGTCAAATGTCGTTGTAAACAATGCTATTCATATTTTTGGATATGACCCTCAAAATCCTACAGAATCAACCAGAGAAATGGATTTTAATGCACTTGTTGATTTGTTAATTAACACGGGCTATACGCCGGAATACTACCCGCTCAAGGTCAACAGGATTGTCGAAGTTCTCAACGGGATGTCGGAAGCTGACTATAAAGACTATTGCCTGGTATGTAAAAAGCCCTTCATACATGCGCCGGACAGGTATGATTCCTGCCCGACATGTAGCGCAAAAAAATGCAAAGTTGCTATTATGCGTTATTCTCAGTCCGTAATTCCCTTTGAATAAAAGTAATTAAGATTACATGGAAAATCAGCTTTTACACACGGCAAGCACCATCTGCCATATCGCGTTTGCATCGACGGGAATAACGACACCGTCAGATGAGCAGGGTTTTTTTCATCTTTCCGACAGCATCCATAATCGCCTGCGTGCGATTTCTCCTGACCTTCATGTCCGTTGTGCCTCTTATTTATTCCTGCCTGTCATTCATACAGAGTTAAAAACTGGCGACCTTAAAAACCATTTTCCTGCTTATATCCTGCAACTTGTTCAGGAACTTGCACCGTTAAAAAGGACTACCTGTCCATCCGGAAAAATCAGGTTTGATAAAGAGCTGGACGCCATGTTTTCAGCCAGTCCAGATGCTGTCAGCATTCGTCTGGCCGAATATCTTTCGGGCCCATCCCGTTTTCTCCGGATGATAAAAAACCCTGACCGTAAGGCGAGAGTTGAGAAAATACTCACTGCCAGAAAATGTAATCTTTCGCATCAGCTGGCACTCCTGATGCAGGCAGAAGAAACCGTGTCCAGATTTAAATCGCCGGGTAATACCTGGCGTCCCTGAACGGGGTCATGTTATATCTTCCTCATTATCTTTTACTTTCTGGTGTTGACCTTTTTAACCAACTGAAGGTCAACGTGTTCGTGTGTCAGGAATCTATCCTCCCGTTTATTGTTTAACATTCCGTAAATTCACAGGCTTAATCATTCAGCGTATAACCGTGGTGGTTTTACTGAATAGTCATGTTACAGGTAAACCCGTTACCTGGAGTTACTCTTTTCTGGCTTTCCCGATGATTCATGATCCGGCGACATTGAATCCCAACCCCCCTCAAGAAAAAATCCAGATTTCGTACAGAACATCTTCCTTATAGAAGAAAACGGATTTTTTTTTATGGGATGATAATGCTAACCATCGAGGGGTAGCATATGCAGAACACCAAAACTTTTATCCTGAAAGCCGCCATTAGTTCGTTGCTGGTGCTTTCCACTATGAGCCTGGCGGATACGCAGAAAGTTGAGAACACACCTTTTGTTTCGGGACAATCCCTGAAAAAAGGTTTCTTCTGGTATAACGATAAAGAACCGGTAAAAGATGAAGAAGAACAACCACAACAGCCATTAACGGGGTCGCCGTCTCAGGACAAAAAAGAAGAGCTTAAGCTCGATTCACGCTGGCTAAAAGAAAATCTGCTGAATCTTCGTTATGCGGCAATGGATAACCCGACCAACGAAAACCTGTCCCGCTATTATACTGCGCAACGTTTAATGCTGGATATTGCCACCCGTTTCTCTGACCGGACCCGCGACTATTTCCTTAATAACCCGATGATGTCAGAAAAACGACGACAGCCAACCGAAACTGTCGCGTTAAATGCACACCGTGCAGGACTTGAGGAAAATCAGCAAAAAGCACTTACCTCCATCTTTCAGAAAGGTGGATTGTTTTTCTTTTTCCAGAGTACCTGTGCGTACTGTCACGAGCAAAGCCAGATACTGAATTTCATGCAGAACTATTATCACATTGACATTATGCCGGTGAGTATAGACGGGCGACCTCTTCACAATGGTTTATTTCCCCGTTATGGACGGGCAACGATGGAGATGATCAAGCAATACGCCATCACAGAAGTTCCCACTATTTATCTCATGTCCAATGATGGTTCTCAGGCTACAAGAGTCAGTACCGGTCTGGTGTCCGCTGACGAACTGAAAAATACGATTATTCTTGCGGCCAGAGGTATGAACCTTCTCGACGAAGCGACATTCCAGAACACGCTCGATATTAAGAAACAATATGCCATTGGCGACAGAGATGTTCTGACCGTGAACAAAGAGCGCTATGAACAGGATCCTTATCTGCTTCAGCACATAATGGATGAAAAACTTAGCGGGTACGACATGCCAACAACCGATCGGGTTAATACCGGTATTTCAGAAAATGAAGGGGGCTTAAGTGGCTACTGATTTTCCAAAAGTAACTTTCATGAAAAAGTTACTTTTATCGGCCATGTTCTTTGGTGTGTTCTCCATGCAGCAGGTCCATGCTGCCAACGTCATGGAGGGCATATTTAAAGGTATGGTGGCTTCAACAGATCCCGCTTCCGTAAGAACGGCATCACGTGTCGGAGCTGTTGGGGGGAGTTTCTCATACCGCCAGCCTCAGGTGAATACCAACCTCGTCAATGTCAGTTTCCCGAAAGCCAGCGTCGGGTGTAACGGCATCGATATTTTCCTCGGCAGTTTCAGCATGATCAATGGTGATCAGCTTGTGCAGATTGGACGCGGTATTGCGCAGGGGTCAGCGGTATATGCTTTTAACACGGCAGTATCGGCAATCTGTGCCGATTGCGCAGCGATCATTGCCAACATTCAGGACAAGCTCGCAGCACTGAACAAATTTGCCAAAGACAGCTGTAACGCAACCTATGAGTTTTTGCAAAACGGGCTGGGTACACCTCAGGAGTTTACTGAGAAAATAGGGCTCGGCGGCGGCGCTGTTGACTCCATGGTATCAGGTATATTCCCGGATTTTGGTAGCACCATGAGTCAGCCTGCCAGTGAAGTCAACAAAAAGAACTACGCAAAAGATCCTGATGCCTTTAAAGAGAAATATGCAGGGAATATTGTTTACCAAGGATTCATGAGCATTGATAACGGCAATATGAATGTGGGGGGCGTGACTGAATTAACAGGTTACAAACTGGCCGAACAAATTATGTCGCTTACAGGAACACTTATCGTCAGCTGGGATAGTAATGGAGAAAATTCAGCGATAACACCGATCCCACCTACGATGAAAGCCGCTGATTTCATAAAGGGGACAGGGTCCGGCAACGTTAAATTAAATGTTTGTAACCCAACACCTGATTTACGCAGTAACAGGAAAGCACAGTGTCTTGAAATGCGTCAGGACTCTATACAATTTAAAGGTCTTTCTGAAACCATTATTGAAACATTACTCGAAATTCAGCGGGCTGTCAGGAATGACACTGAGTTGACGCAAGACCAACGTAAACTTATCAGTATGTTAGGTGTTAATAACATCATTCCGACTCTTCAGACCTTGTCAGCTGCTGAGGGGGTTCAATACATCAATGATATCAGTACGATCGCGGCCAAAAACTTCACAATAGAGTTGCTGAGTAGTGTGCAGAATAAAATGACGAATATGACTTTGCCTTCAGAGGCAATGGCATCGTTTAAGGACCAACTAGAAAAAATAAACCAAACCTTCAGAAACCAGATCCGCAGCGCTTCAGAGGTTCAGTCCATACAGAACACTGAGGAAAAAACGGTCCTGGCTTACTGGGATATGGCATACGTTAAAAAACGGACCTATGGCGATAGCGGGAATGGTGGCTGATATGAGTAATTACACTATTTATACCATTGGTGATATTGATTTTGTTTATACGGCTTTTAACGGGATCGCGCTGATTTTTTCCACTCACGGATCCAATGAATGGCTCAGATTTGCTGCATATGCAGCAGCAATTGGACTTTTTTATAAATCCCTGCGGTGGGTTCTTGCCCCCACAAAAAACGATGTCCCGATCTTCTCCTGGATAATGGGGTTGCTGTTCTATTCCATTGCCGTAATTAAAGCCGATGTAACACTGGAATCGGTTAAAACGGGGGAAGTCAGGAACATAGACGATGTTCCGTTATTTATCGCGTCAACCGGTGAACTGACAACCGGATTACTGCACGGGCTCATTACGGACTGGCGAGCAGCGTTTGACCCGCTTACGCCGGTGGGCCAGGTCACTGACACGCTCGATGACAGCCTGACGCTGGGTCCAATGACCAAAATGGTCAAATATATGGAGTGGGGTGGGGAATCCAGTGGATTCTGTCAGGCTTTCCCGAATACGATGAGCGGGAGCGAAAAACCTGTCACCTTTGATGTATGCAGAATCATCCAGTCTATTGCACGCGATTGTATTAAAACGACCCAAGACTCAGAGGTCAATACACCACTCAGAGGGGTGGCGTTGAATGAAATCTATGCCACAGATCTTGCGTCAGTAATGAACGTGATGGATTCAATGACGGCCAACAGCCTGAAGACAGCCAGCGTTCCAATGGTGACATCGACAGGTTTGCAGTATGCGTCGTGTACAGATGCCTGGGCGGCGGTTAAAGCCGCATTCGACTCGCCTCAGGGCGCGTCAATTATGCGTAATTTGGGTCAGATGAATCAGTTTGTAGCACCGCAGCAGGAGGATAGCGGCCAACAAACCGATTTTATCGGAGGTGCAGCCACCACGCTTTTTGGAAGTGCCGGTCAGGCTCACAATATCACGACTGCTGCATTTGTCCTCAACCAAATAGATAAAGGTGTGTTGCAGTATCGCAAGTCGTTGGGTATAGCGGCTGACTACCAGCTTTTCGAAGCGAGCATGAAACGTACCAACGCCATGGTCAGTCAGGGGCAACTCTGGCTGAACATCTCAGGCGCTGCAATATCGTTTCTGGAAATGTTCAGCTACATGGTTGCCCCCTTTGCCCTGATTGCGATCCTCTTCCTGGGAGGTGAAGGCATAACTTCAGCTGCAAAATACCTTCAACTGATAGTCTTCGTTAACATGTGGCCGATAACGGCGGTCATGGTCAATGCATACGTAAAAATGGTGTTAAATCAGCAGTTTGACACATGGTCATCACTGGGTGTACAGACCACTATGAACTGGGCGAATATGGGGAGTATTCAGGAGACGTACGGCAGTTACCTGTCAGTAGCTTCAGCGCTGTATTGCATGGTACCGATGCTGACGCTGTTCCTGTTGACCACCAGCATCCACCCGATGATGGGGGCGTTGAAAAATGTGACGCCGGATGCTCCTGCCAATACTGGTCATGTCACACCAGAAGTGTGGTCGGCGGGTAATGCGGGTAAACAGTCCTTTGGTGACCAGACACACACAGCAGCCACTGCAACCGGTGGAGGTATGTCATCTGGCGGGCTTCTGGATTCTCCGACCAGGATGATGCCAACGCTTGGGTTGGGGTCATCGTTAAGTGATACCGTTAACGCAGCAGGGCAGCACTCGATAGGGACCGACCGATTATCGACACTCAGCTCCAGTGAGGCATTTAATGAAACCTGGACCAGA
The DNA here is from genome assembly GCF_020526085.1 of Klebsiella africana. NCBI lineage: Bacteria > Pseudomonadati > Pseudomonadota > Gammaproteobacteria > Enterobacterales > Enterobacteriaceae > Klebsiella > Klebsiella africana. Next base: position 60,685 of record NZ_CP084875.1, read on the forward strand.
GGAATGCAAGGCAGTCGGACACAAACTGCGGGTACGACAAACCAGGGAAGTATGAGGGCTATGGAAGATTTCGTGACCGGGCTTACCGGTAACATTTCTAAAGATGTAGGAATATCAGCAGATGCTCTTAAATCAAACGTTTTCTCTGCTGTACTCGGTGCGAATGGTGATCTTGGAATGAAATTTGGTGGAGGTAAAGGTGGGGGCAAGCCTGCGCTTGGGGACGTTATGGGGGCGTTTGTTGCAAATTTAAGCGCTCGTTTACAGAACAACTCTCAACTTTCGGACGGGGCAAAAAAAGGTCTCCTGGATAGCCTCTCTAATATGTCCAAAACCGGAAGCGGTTTTTCAAAGGACATATCAAAGATAGCGTCAAATGGCATAGAGAATAACTTCTCCGATTCTGACAGCTACCAGAAAATGGCCCAGAGGATGCAGCAACATGCCCAGGCTGTCACTAATAAAGAGAGTAATGCATTCAGTAAGACAGGTGGGCAGGCTTCCCAGCTTTCAATGAGTAGCAACCTCAACATCGACGGGGCTAAACTATCAGACACCCTGAGTAAACCAGCAACCGCACAATCTGTAGGTGACTGGGCACAGGCCTCGGGATTATCCCGTGAAGCTACAGTTGGCAAATGGGAGGCGATGAAAGCGACATTAAACAGCAGTAATACGCTGGGAGACCAGAGAAACGGTAATGATGCCTTTGTTAAAATGATGTTTAACGAAGCAGAGAAACTGACTCATATGGATGCAGGGGAGACGGTTGCACATAATCTGGGCGATATCCAGAAAACATCCCAGATGCTCAAAAATGCAGTCAGTATCATGGGGGCCAATGCCGGTATGATTGCGCCCGCGACGGAAAAACTGGATCAGTTTGTCGCACTGGGCTCCGGTGGAAACTATGCCAGCGGACATGAACAGCAGCAAATCGCACCTGACACGTCCGCAGTGCCTACTGCCGGGCAGGTTTCTGGTAATGTTGCGAATCAGCAAGGGACGGTAACTGGTGGACTCGCTCAGCGGGAGCAGGCTTCGCAAGTACAACCAACAACACAAGTTGGCGGCATGACAGCTAACAAACTTAATGAAGAAGAAGCCAGAGGAAATGTAGCTAATACCTACGGGGCTAATATCAGAAATGTCCATACAGACAATGATACTAAAAACCTTAAAGCCGTCGATGATTCGCTGCCAATGGGAAATACAGCAGAGACCATTAACAAGGCGAAACAAACGGCAGATACAGATGCAGCTATTCCCAAGGCAGTTTCAAAAATTCAAAGCATAGCTCTTGGCGATCCTGAAACCAGCGATATCAATGCCCCGACTCAGCAAGCAATGAGGGACATGCAATCGCATGATATGCCGAGAAGTGCTGAGAGTTTCCGCCCGTCCGGGAATAAAGAAAAAGATGCGAAAGACGCCTTAAGCCAGTCGGCGTTACACGCGGAAGTTGCCCGCAATCAGACCGGAGAGGCCAGAGAAAACAGTCTTAAAGAAGCTGATGCATGGCGTTCTGCATTCAACCAGATTTCAGGTAATAATTATTCACCATCCGATGTAGACCGTGTTGCTCGGTTAGCCGTGGATGGTAAAAATAATGGTTATGAAAACGGACTTTCGGACGTCGTTAAAAACGCGGTCAGCAAGACGGGCACTACGGCCAGCAGAGTACCGACTGGCTCTGCTGATTATGAGCTGGGTGGAGGTATGCGCGACAGCAACAGCAGAAGTCCGAATCTGTTAGATAAAGGGCAGGCAGCCAGAGAACAGGTGTTTGATGGTAACCGTACAGTAGCAAAAACGTTAACCGGAGCCGGTTCAGACCGTTATGTCGGTGATTCTATGAAGTTAGAAAACGGTTCATCCGGTCAAACGCTCATCGGCAACATGAGCAATAATATGCAGTTACGACAGGCGCTCAATTTAGCTGACAACAACCCGGGTATGACGGACGATAAATTAACCCGTCTTCAGGACGCGCAGGACACCGCAATGAGGACTGTCCAGAATAAACTGGCTGACGACCCACGATATGGGCCGGAAGCGGCCGCCGCTTACCCTGCGTTTATCGCCAGCCTTCCGGAAAGGCTCGGAACCACAGAAGGCAAGGATTATGCGAAAGCCTTCCTGGACAAGCACCGAAAACACTAATAAAAAAGCCCGCTATAAAGCGGGCTTTTTAGTGGTGATGTCTTTCATTAATTTCTTGTTCAAAAAAATAATATTCAGTTGAACGGGGGTCATTGATATCTGATTGTCTGTAGCCAGGAAACTCATTATCATAATCCGTTTCACGGGATTCCCCGGTTTCAACCCTTTCAGCCGTATCAGGCTCTTTCTTACGGCAACTGAAAAGCGGGTATTTGTGCCCGACAGTGCAGTAGCGGTAGACAAGCACGCCCAGGCAAAAGACATAGAAGAGCTCTCTAAAGTCGGCAAGTTCAAAACCAAACAGTTCGTACATCATTGTGTAACCCTCTGCTCCCTCTCATTTGATTACATTATAAACTATTTAACCCAGCCTCCAACCCCCTGTTTTCATCACCCCCGGATGCAGCCTCAACTCTAAAAGGGGGCTTTACAGGCCATAGTCCATGGTGTATCCGTTGATACAAAGTTGTTATCGCTGACCGGCTATGAAAAACAGTCATTGTTTATGCGCTGCACAGGTCGGGAAAGTTACTTTTTTCTCAGCCATCAACACAGCACCCCGGCAGTTCTACCCGGTAAATTAAGGGGAATGACGCCTTCTTTTCCCGGCCGGGTAAGCAGACCGTCTTCGTAGTGTGTCAACGGGAGTCACGACGTCAGGAACAGACAGACCAGTGAGGTTTACGTGAATGAATCATCAATAAAAACCGAAAATGTGTTCCTCTTCTGGAGAGCCATTGAAGCCTTAACCCCTCAGGATATTGATAAGGAAAATGCCCGCGACAAACTCAACCCGGTTTACAAAGTAGGCGCAGGATCCATGCTTCCCTGGGATGATCCGGAACATACCCGTAAGGATATTGCGCCTGGCAAAGTGTGGCGCTACTCCGCTCAGGCGGGGGTTTATCATCTGAGTGTGATTACCAAAATGCTGGAGGATAAAATCGGTGCCCATGAAGCGGTACCTGAAGAACGTAAATCAGGGAAATGCAGGCTTTTTGATATTGGTTTCAGTGAAGAAGGCATCCCCCAGCCAGCCACGTTCATGTTATCCCTGTCAGCATGGTCGGCGGCTCAGATACTCAGGCATGATCGCGGCGTTTATGCTCTTCATGCTCCCCTTTGCTCCGATGTGTCCGACCTGCCCGCACCAAACGACAGCCTCCCGCTGGTGGATAGCGGTTTTTACGATTTTGATAATCTGACCCTTCATCTCATGCAGTGGGTGGACAATGAGGCTTATCGATTACAGGAGGAGGGACAGAAGGCCGATACAGGATGGTTGAAGACGCTTGAGAAACTGGTCATCGCAAAACTGTATTTCCCGGAAGAAGCCATGGATACGACGATCGTCAGTGTGGTCAAGTGTTCCCTGACCAGGAAGGCGAAAGTCATCCAGGAAGACAGTGCAAAGAAAGACAATAAAAAGAAAGAAGCGGTGCCCGATGACCTCATTAACAGTTTTTTCATTCAGGAACTGCGAAAGCTCGACGCGGAGTGGAGGCAAGGAGGGGGTGGGGCCGGTTTTAAAGACTTTATCATGGCGATAACCCGGGATAACCAACAGCGCCTCAATATACGCACTGAAGAAGGCCTGGATTTTGCTTTTGAGAAACTGTTGCCCACACAGCCACCAGCTGGCTCCTGGCCTTCAAAGTACCCGCTGGCATTCAGCCAGCAGCTGGCCGTCAATGAAATCTGGACCAGAAATCACACTGAACCGGGTATTTTTGCTGTAAATGGTCCTCCGGGAACGGGGAAGACAACACTCCTGCGTGATGTGGTGGCCGCAGTCGTCACCGATCGGGCGAGTAAACTGGTTAAACTCGGAGACTCTGCATTTAAAGCCAAAGACAGCCTCAAATACAATGACAGGCTGATACCCTATTATTCGCTTCACCCGTCCCTGGCGGGGAGTGCCATCGTGATTGCATCGTCCAATAACGGAGCCGTGGAGAATATCTCACTTGAGCTCCCCGGGATGGAAGCGGTACCGGAGGATGTGTCAGATCGCAGCGATTACTTTGGCGGGCTGGCTACCGTAATACTTAACAGGCCTGCCTGGGGACTTCTGGCGGCAAGACTGGGCAATAAAAGTAACAGAGAGCAGTTCGTTAACACACTGTGGTGGGGAAATCTGCAGAAAAGTGAAAAAGGCGATGAAGCACCTCCGGAGAAGTTTTCACCCGAACGTGGGGAGGGGCTGAAATACCATCTGAATTTACTGCGACCGCCCCGGAAAGTCAGAGAGCCTGCACTGACCTGGACTGAGGCTGTCACACGTTTTGAACAGGCACAGGCGGTGGAGGAAGCCGAGCGTCAGCAACTGGTCACCAGTTCAGGGCTAACGCATAAAATTGAGTGGCTCGAAGAACAACGAAGAGTGTGGGAAGAAAGGAAGCAAACCGCAACGCTTCAGATTGAGGAATGCCGGAACGCGCTACAGGCGCTCTCTGACAGACTCGCCGCTATGGAAATGACCCTGACCCTGTCCAGTGGAGATCGGGACGAACTCGATCAGCGCATCCACCAGCATGAAAAAAATAAACCCGGCCTTCTGGCTAATCTCTTTTCGCTGGGGAGGATATCGAAGGCATGGTGGGATCGTTATCAACGGCTGACAGACGAATCAGATTCTTTGCGGGCGACGTTGACTCAGCAACGGCAGGAACTGCAGCTGGCGCAATCAGAAAAACATAATGCAGACAATGAACTCAGGAGCCTTGAGCGTGAGCTCACTCAGGTGATCAGCAACGGTCAGGCGGTCTGTAAAGAGCAGGAACAGAATAATACCTTGCTGAAGCAGGCTATATCCGATCTGGGAGCCTCCTGGCCGGAGCGGACTGCAACAGATGAACGAAGGGAGTTGTCAGCACCATGGCTTCATGAGCGCTGGAGAAAGGCGAGGGAAGATGTGTTTATCGCAGCATTAGACGTTCACCGGGCGTTTATTGAAAATAATCCTGTAAAAATGGCCGCTAATATAGGGCTTGCAATGGACTGGTTAAAAGGGCGAAAAATGACCGAAAAACAGGCGGGTCTGGCTCTCGACTCCTTATCTCTGGTCGTCCCGGTTATATCAAGCACCTTTGCGTCCATGCCCCGGATGTTCAGGGATACAGGTCAGGAAGCGATAGGCTGGTTGCTGATTGATGAAGCCGGACAGGCACAACCTCAGCATGCGATTGGGGCTATCTGGAGAGCAAAACGCACGGTTCTGGTAGGTGACCCAAAACAACTGGAGCCGGTCAGCGGTATTCCGTCCACTGTAGAGGGGGCGCTGGGAAAACATTATAAGATCCCGTCCTGCTGGTGGCCCGGAAAAGTCTCAGCACAGATACTGGCAGACCAGACGATGAACGTTGGCACCTATCTGCCCGACCCGGAGTCAGAACAGATTTGGGTGGGCTGTCCGTTACGGGTTCACCGGCGCTGTGATGACCCAATGTTCAGTATCAGTAACCATATTGCCTATGACGGGCTCATGGTCCACGGGAAAAAGCCGGGCCTGGTGGATTTCCCTGAAAGCGGATGGCTGGATGTGAAAGGGAGGACATGCGAGGGAAACTGGGTAGTGGAGGAAGGGGCGGCAGTGGAAAAGTTACTTTTGGCGTTGCGTCACCAGTATTCACTCACACCTGACGACGTGTTTCTGATCTCGCCATTCAAGGACTGCGCTAAGCAGCTTAACCGGATCGCAAAGAGGCTGGGATTCAGGATGGACAGAACGGGGACCGTACATAAAACACAGGGCAAGGAAGCTACTGTGGTTATCCTCGTGCTGGGAGGCAACATAAAAAGTCAGGGGGCGAAAGCCTGGGCGGCGGAAAAACCCAATCTTCTGAACGTCGCGGTAAGCAGGGCGAAACAACGCATTTATGTCATCGGCGAGCGTGCATTATGGGAGAAGCAACCTTACTTTTCCACGCTGTCCCGGGCACTGGGAAGGCTGGATGTGCCGGTGAGCAACAGCAACCCGCGTGCGATGTCATATATGGAAGAGTACTTAACCACTGAATGGCGCTGATAAGCGCCAGGTCTGCCAGCTGTCTAATGCGGTATCGACCGCAATACCGGGTGACTATGACATGCCTGAGGGATGATAATCAGTCGGATATCTGCCTCTAATCTTTTCCTGATATTCCCTGCCGGACCATCAGCGTATGCAGGTGAGGCAGGGAGGTCTTCCCTCTGGTTTAGCAAGTTACTCATAAACGCTCGCCGACTTGTGAACTGGACACCAAAAGTTGGACCCTCACCAGGGCAACCAGCGAAGGTGCAGTAAAAGTTACTTTTATCTATAGGATTGCCAGGATTGCTGATGAGAGTTGTTAGCGAGCTTACCTGTTACCTCGGGAGGATTCTGCTTTACACGATCAAGACCGGTCCATGCATTGAGCTGCATCATTTTGCCGTTACGCTGCAGACGCCGGTTATAACGTTCCATAAATTTGAAAATATAGTTGGCTCTTACGCGAGGCGTTTTACTGTTGTAGTCAGCAATACCTTCAAACACGTTCCCTTTACGGTCAATAATTTTCCGGTGCAGCCACCATGTCCCAACCCAAAAAGAAGCACAGGCGTCATAAGCGAGCTCACGCCAGGTAATTGCGGGGAAGTGGGATTTCACCTCAGCCAGATTTGATGAGTTAATCTGCATTGGGCCAATATCCCATGTGCCATTGGTGTTAAGGACGAAAGAGCCAATCTTTCCACCTTCGTTATCAAAAAGAGTAAAGACAAGGTCACGGTCAATCCCGAAGAAACGCGCGGCGTCAGTTAAACATTCGTTTTTAACCGTTTCGGGTACATTTTGGGGCTTCGGTCGATCCGGTGGGGGATTGAATGCTGCATTTGCATTGACGGTTAAAGTGGCGAACAGCACCGCTCCAAAAAATAATCTAGTCATTAACCAGCTCCTCAAAAGTAACTTTTACAGGTTACACGACAACAAAAAATTTTTTTTCCTATACCGGGGGGAAATGCCTCCTGGTCGGAAAAATATTTTTTTTTGTTTGATACAGTATTTAAGGAGGTAGGACATGATTAAACCCATTGCAGTTGCTCTGATATTGTTAACTCCATCGGCCTATGCTGATGTTGATTTACCTGCAGAATTAAAGGACAAAATTGAAGCCGTTGGTATCAACCCCGTCTCTGCAGAGAAATCTCCGGTAAGTGGTATTTACTCAGTCTTTTCAAAAGAAGGGACGAGTTACGTCACGTCTGACGGTGAATACATCTTCACCGGAAATTTATTCAAAGTGAAAGGGACAGAAGTGGAAAACACCACGGACGAGTTTATCAGTAAAGGGATGCGATCCTATATTGAGAAGCTCGATACTATCACCTACAAAGCACCAGATGAGAAATATGTCATCGGTGTTTTTACTGATATCACCTGTGGCTTTTGCCAGAAACTACATAGCGACCTGCAATCCTATCTGGATAAAGGCATCACTATTAAATTCATCGCATACCCACGTGCCGGGATGAACTCCATGATAGCCCGAAACATGGCATCTGTCTGGTGTGCAGATGACAAACCTGCAGCTTTAACCAGAGCAATGAAAGGGGATGGTTTGCCTGAAAAGCAACCGACAAAGGCCTGCATGGACTCCATTCAGAGCCAATTTAATGCAGGGAACATGTTCAAACTCTCAGGCACGCCTAGCGGTTTAAGCCTGAAAGGTGAGCCGATGGTATTTGCGGGGTTACGTGACCCAGAACAGATGCTGAACAGCCTGAAAACGGCCAATCAGAAAAAATAACTCTCCGGGAGCAACAATGAAGAAATTAATAGCAGTGGCAGCGGTAGTGGTTGTTTCATTTGCCGCCCAATCCAGCGTTTGCGGGCCAGTTGCGTGCAAAGTTACTTTCGTCGATGTCGACGGCTCGCAAAAGCCGATCATGCTTCTCGATGACAAAGTTTCAACGCGGAAGAGCTCAATGAACCGTGTATTTGATGATGTGTACTCGCACGGCCGTAAGGTCCAGACTGACCTGAAATCAACCACTCCAGCTGCCGGGCATCCTGATAAATCATCACCCGTGCAAATGAGCAGGGAATTAAGTCCTGTGGTCATCTACAGCGCATAAAACGGAGTCTCTCATGGGATTAATCAGAACAGTGGTATACGTGGGTATCATTGGAGGCATCTTTGCCTATACACAAACAAAAGATAGCCTTGAAAATATTTCGGTTCCGGATGCGGAGTTTCCATCGTCAATCTCCAGGAATAACTTTATACAATCGACATGGGTGAACGAGCATTACACTTCACTGAAGAATGGCCCGATTGCTGACGGTATATCCAGTATTCTGGATGATGCTCAGGATATCAGGGGGTCTGTCAATAATGTTGTCATGACGGCCGGTAATGTCGATATCCAGAAGGCTATTCAGGATGCAGTGGATGAACTAGACAGCAATAGCCGTAAATCCAGTAAGTAAAATGGCTCTCAGAACCATCAGATACGCCTGTTTAAAATAAAATAACTCAGAGATAAATCATGGAAAATAAACAAAGCACTAAAAAACAAACTCTGATTCACATCGCCTTGGTACTGGGTGGCTTTGTAGCTGGCTCGGTAATTTGGGGGGCTGGTAGTAATAAAATGAATTCAAATGACGCCTCTAATGAGACTGCCAATAAACAGCATATCGAACGGGCAAATAGTATCAATGCATTAGCTCAAACAGCGAACCAGGTAAATAAGCCAGCCGGTCTAGTACTGTCTGAGCAGGACAAGGAACTTATTGGCAAAACTGCGGCACAATATTTGATCGATCATCCGGAGAACCTGGTGGAAGCTGGTAAGCGTCTTGAAGCCAACCGAGATGGAGAAAAAACCTCAGACGTTGTGAATACAAAAGACGTATTGCTTGAAACAAAATTCACGCCAAACTACGGCCCAGATAACGCAGATGTAGCTGTTATTGAATTTTTCGATTACATGTGTCATTTCTGTCAGCAGTCCAGTCCCGTGCTTGAAAAGGCGATTGCAGAAAATAAAAATGTTCGGACTTTCTTTAAAGACTTCACCATTTTTGCTGACCGCACACCTATCTCCGGGATGGGGGCAAAAATTGGTCTCTACATCTTTAATAAGTACGGGCAGGAAAAATACTACGAGTTCCATAATAAGCTCATGAGTGAAGCGGGTAGGGCAATGAAGGACAGGAAGGACTATACACCTTCTAATCTGGCAGCCCTGGTCAATGGTTTGGGATATAAAGAAATACTGGATCAGCAAGGTAACTTCTTGCTTACTGTCGAAATGCGCGATCAGCTTCAGAATGTTCTTGATGCAAATATGATGCTGGCGGATAAACTCAATTATAGCGGCACGCCAGTATTTATTGTTATGAACATGAAGAACCCGCAAAACAAAACCACAACCATTATGCCCGGTGCGCCTGATTTTTATCGCTTGCAACAGGCAATTAATAAAGCAAAAGGAAACTAAACAGATTCTTCCCTTACCAAAACAAGGGTTAATAGCAAATGCCTCGTAAAACGTGACCCAACGGGCATGGAGATTATGAGGTTAATATTAAATGATTGTACATTTGAACGGTGAAGATGAAAACTTGTATTCCATATATTATCAAATCATGCAAAGAGAAAAAGAAAGAAGGGGGGAATATGATAAATAAATTACACAATCTAGAAAACGTCATGGATAGTACCTTTGCAACTGGCCATTCGACCTGGTTAAGATATGTGTTAAGAAATAGTGTATCTACGCTGGGTGATTTAAAGATCGCGGCTAAGCAAGTATGTTCAAGCAATGCAGCGAAAGACGAAAGTACAGAATTGCAATGTAGCATTGCAGTCTCATATTGTAGTAATTTACAATCTATCTCAATTATTTTGCAGGTTGCCGTGGAACTTGAGACGTTACACCAGAACGATGCTTTTCTAAGGTCAACGTATGAATATCTTAAACGCAATGGGATTTATGATCACGATATAATTTTTGACATGCTTAAGAAAGTATCTCTAACTGATTGCGAAAAAATTCACGAGTCTATTGTTAAAGCGCAGTTTGGGGTGGAGTTATTGGAAGCACGTATTAGTTTCGGCTCGAGACATTTTACTCTTCGTAATGATATCAAACGATTTTATCCATATTTACTACGAAAAGAAGTTTTTTAAGGTTCAACGATATTGATTTCATTTAAATTCGGTGTGACCTCAGCTGGGTTAATTAAATGAAATTGGGTGTCCATATCAATAAATTTCTAATATTTAAGGGTGTTTCTATGTTAGAACATAACATTGTTTTCAACAGCATGATGATTATGATTGTTATCTTATCTTATATGCTATTTAAAATTCTTAAGTCAAAGAAAAGGCTTCAGCATAAGTATGATGAGGTATTTAAGGCTTTTCATATTGCGGATTCAGAGTACACCGGCGGCCTAAAAGATGTTTACAAAAACTTATCTTTAAGCAATGCTCAGTTGCAGTTCCTTGCTGTTTACTTCAATCAAGACACTGTCCAGTTTGATGGCAGAAATATTGTGTGCGAAAAAGAGGATGATGTTCAGTATATTCTTTCACTTATATCAGACAGCCATTTTTGGTTGGACAAATCCATGAAAGGAATAAATGAAGTGGTAAATAATACGGACGTAATAAAAGATATTAAATTATCTCTATCACCGTTCGCTTCGTTGGGTGAGCTGAAGGTTATAGATGATGAATTTAAACTGAAAAATAAAGAGTTTGATGGGTTTGCTAAACTTAAAGTTAAGTATGATGTAAAAAGGGGGTGAAAATGGCAGGGGCATTGTTTTCACTTTCTGCTGGTGGGGTGATGTTTGCAACAGCTGTTGTTATTATCATCTTTAGTGCTATGCTATATGACAGTATAGTTAAAAGACGTTCTAAAAATATTAACTCACCAGAGTTTACAGGATCACCTCAACTAGCATCTTGCAATTGTTCAGGAGGTACTGTCCTGCTTTATCTTGATTTTGATGGAGTCCTCCATCGAAGGATGAATGAGACATTTGAAAGAATGCCTCTACTGGAAAAAATTTTAAAACAATGTCCAGAATTACATATAGTCGTGTCCAGCAGTTGGAGGGAAACAATGACTTTAGAAGGGCTTAAATACCTTTTTCCGGTAGCATTCAGACACAGAATAATAGGTGTTACACCTTCACTTCAGGAAGTAAAGGATACCGAATATGTTCGGTACAGAGAGTGCCTTATACATGCCAGACATATGGGGATCAACAAGTTTATTATCATTGATGATGAATCACACCGTTTTCCACCTGGGTGCGAAAATCTGGTGTCAACGAATTACAGTGAGGGGATGACTGACCAAACAGTAGAATCTGTCATTATGAAATATTGTCAGTACTTAACATGAAGGAATGAATTACAATATTAAATATAAGTTTTTTTTGTGGGCGATGAACAGAGAATTAAAGCCGGTTATTCAGGCAGGGCAGGAACAACTACCCATGGATAATCGGCTCCCGGACATGTCCGGGCAAAGAAATCGTAGAACTAGCGCATGACAGTAAGACGGGGTAATCGAGGCAATGTCTCAACTGTACAAATGAAAGAATGCGTTGCTGGGTGGGCACCGGCAGTCAGAGCCAGCGTTCTGCAACTGCATCAAAGGCTAAGTGTACCTGCCATTACCTCAGCTCATGAATCAGCATGCCAGCATGTTTAATGTTTAGAGTCGTCATGTTTGCATTAAGGTCTTTCATCATTCTGGTTCCGCCGCATCGCACATATTCTCTTAATCTTCCATTGTAGGCAGCGCTGGAAGCGATTTTAAGCTGCTTTATCGGACAGGGAAGATAACCCACTCCTTTAACGAGATCGTCCTCAACAGCGTTCAGGTAAACGGGAGAGGCAGCAATGATAAAGTTATCATGCCGGTACATACTAAACAGTTCCGCAAGGGAAGGGACTTTTCCAGGTAGTATGGGGTCAGAAGTCAGCATACCCCATATGCTGGCGCTCTTTCTTCCTATCTTTGTAAACGTAGCATCATAAGGGATCGCGGGGTCAGAACTGTGTCGTAGGCCCAGACCTGCAGAAATAACCCATAAACAGATATGAGAATTAGAGTTTGCAATAGACTTAGCTGTACTCCAGTGAGCACTACAGTATATGTTTTCCGTTTCCTTAATATCATCATTACATGTAGTGAATCGGGACTGCACAAGACTTTTCCATTGCTGATAGGCAATCTCAGTATCTGTCGTATGGTAGGGAAACACAGTGTCATGTACAGGTCCTGCTTTCCTTTTCGCGCATGTTGTAATGAGATGAATTGTCGACATTATTCAGAGCCTATAAAGAGTATTTATTATCAATAAGGTAGTGTATTTAAAGATGGGTATACTGGATCATCTTCAGGCACCCAATAGCCAGACCCGCACTCCCATTCTTCTCCAATGAATACGAACATTTGCCTGACAAGATATCTCCTGAGTTCCTGAGAGATTACGCTCTCAATTTTTAACAGGTAACTCTTGTTCTTACAATGGGCTTTTAAGTGAGAAAGAAGTGTACTGAAGCAGCCTTGATTGGTGATAAATACAGAAACTGATGAAACAACCAGAACAGGTTTACCCAGCAAAGATGCATGTTTGCTACGTGCACGTATATACATGTTTTCGAACAAGGACAAGCCATCAACATGTCTGGATTTTACTGGTATAATACTTCTATTACTTTCATCCATTAGCCTTTCAAATGCATTGATAATATTTGTAATGTCAGTTTCTAAAATTTTTTGATTAATTATCATTGTACTTAGGCTATCCCGGCGATAGTAATGTTCTTAAAATCACTGATTAAACTGATATCCACAGAATGCGCCAGTGTTGTTAGCTCGGAAAAGTTTATTTTTTCGTAATAACCATCACTGATTAAGTTTAATAAATTAAAATCCAGGGCAGGTGGTGGGCAAATGCTTCCAGAGGTGTAAATATATTCAAGCCCACGTGCAACAAATATTCCGTGAGGTGCACTCTCTGCTAAGTTTTCCCCTGAATATAACTCAACCCACATCCTGAGTCGGTAATCCAGAGTGAATTCACCTATCTGAATCCAAAAATGTGGATATAACTCAAAGTCTGTTTTGTGGTTTTTAACTACCCCGCACATTCGTTGATGAGAAATGCCAGCATGATTTAGAGCACTGCTTATCATTAAGGTATGGCCATCGCACTCAACGGGTGCATTCTCAATAACCTGTAAGAGATTATTTAACATTACAAGGCATTCGGGCATAAGGAGATTGGCCATATAAAAACCTATTCCGTAATTTCTGAAAGGAAGTCACTAAAGGGCTTGTCGTTGTACTGGGGGTATAATCGTTTCATCATTCCAAAAGCGGACTTCACAGCACTGCGGAAGTCAGGATAAAAAGAAGGCTTAGTATGAAGATCGCTATCATTCTTCAACACACCTTCGAAGCAGCCATACTCTTCTCCAAACTCCTGAACTATCATCCACCGGCCATCCTTGCATTCAACTACCATCAGAGCCGAATTTGGGTAATCGCCAGCAGGGGTCAACCAATCTAAATGGTAGTGGTTGATAGTATCATATACCTTATGTACATTCACAGAATGGTCTCCTGAGCGTATTTAACATAACGTACATTATGCGTACTAAGTTATTGATTTTACACGTTTTGTGGTTTGGTGTGACTATGGCCATATATACTAAATGCCAATATGAACACAACAAACTCAGGCTGACACATACATCATTACAGTGAAAAATGTAATCAATACTAATGTAATGACGTTTATCCACAGAGAAACCATACTCTTACTTATGAGAAGGTTAGCTAAATCCGAGTCCTCATCTTCATACTTAACAGCCTTGGATGATGTCTGTCTACGCTTCATTACCGCATAAATCTCATAATGACTGACTATACGGCATATCAACACCAGATAAATTAGAACAATACCAGCAATGATTAGATGTCTGGATCCGTTAAACAAATCCATAACTGTCTCAATATGATCGTTTAACATAGTAATCTCTCTGCGGCCGGACCAACCACGATAATGCATGACGATGATAAAAAAAACCACCTTGGTAAGGTGGTTAATAAAATAAAGAAATTTTGTATTAGATGAGGAAATCTTCGAGAGTTTTTCCTGCATCCAGCTGAGCTTTAATTGGTGCCGGAGTACGTCCCTGACCTGTCCAGGTTTTTTGCTCACCGGCATCGTCTATGTAAGCATATTTCGCAGGACGAGGTTCACGTTTTTTGCGTACTTTAATGTTGACGGCCGCGTCCATCAGTTCGCTCGGATTTATACCATCAGCGATCATCATTTCCCGGTAATGAGAGAGTTTTTCTAAACGCTCACGGTTAGCCGCTTCGGCCGCCTTTTCTTCTTCACTGCGTTCAGCGACGACAATAGTGAACTTTTCTAATACTTCTTCAAGCACTTCTAATGGTAGCTCTCGTGCCTGAGCGCGAAGCGTACGGATGTTATTGAGAACCTGTAATGTCTCGCTCATAGTTACCTCTTTATGCACATTGTTATGCAGTTACATAACAACATTAAATTAATTAAAAAAATTCAGCAAGTGGTTTAGGAAGTTTAATTATTTCAATCGAAAAATGTCTTAAAATGAGTCTATCTCATGCTGAATGTATGTCCCTAGTCTGGAAACTGCACTGTTGGTAATTTCACCATCCGAAAAAAAATCATCTCGGGATATTTTATCCGGTTATGATTTTATCGTTGTGTGAAGTGAACAAGATGTTGTGATTGTAAAGGGCATTAAGCAAACAATCAATGCAATTTGAATACATTTTTTGACTGCAAAAGAATCCTGCTTAAAACATTTCTAGCTGCAAAAATGTTAAGGGGGTGATTAACAAACCACCCTGAATTTTAAAAGTTTACCCTCTTAGAGAGAAGTATCAGAAGGCCATAAAAAATAAAACTCACCTTTTTTATAACGATTGGGTTTACTCTAACCACCGATGGAAATACCAGTAGAATGCCGATATTGATAAAGTGGAAGTGTGATTCCTTATTTAATTATTCGCTTTTCGCCATTGACGTGGTTCAATAGAGTGCGGATCAGACCACAGACCTTTCCCTTCATTTCGAGCGTTTTGTTCAAGAGGTCCATATTCAGGAACAATCAACCTCCCCTGATAGCGATATGCCCAGGCCATACCGTTTGCGACCATGATGGCGTTAACATCGTTGTTGTTAAGATAGATTGTGCCAAGCATACGGCCATAGACGTCCTGCCCATGGTCCTGAATATTAACAACCTGATTTGCTACTAACTGAATCATTGTTTGCTTTGCCTTCTGCCCGAAGGCTTGCTTGCTTTCAGGGGCATCAATCCCATAGAGCCGTATTCTTGTATTTGTTGTACCGTCATAAGCCTGGACTGTATCACCATCAATAACACGCACCACTTTCGCCGAGAAAGTTTTGGCAATTGAAGTTAGTGGGGAATATAAAAGGATAACAGCCAGTGGAAAAATGGCTAATCTAGTTGTCCGGATGTTTATCATTGGTTGTCTCTGGATGATAATCATTAAATGTGATTTGAGGGGGAAATCACAACGATTTTGAAAAGTTACTTTCAAAGTATAGGTTACTTTATTAACAACATGCTATTGTGTCAATGTATATGAAAATTATTACCTGAGGTGAATGAAAACGCATCTCGGCTCAGATCAATTAAGGGGGGCTTATGTCTACTGTTAATGATGTGATTGTATCTTATGGAGGTGACAGTAAAAGGTATTCAAGAGACTTCCAGACAAAAGAAGAATTTAAAAAGAGCTGGTACGCCGTTTTGTCACGGGCGCATGCTTCGGTAGAAGCGAAGGTAAGCTGTGCCTGTAAAGGAAAAGGACAAAAATCACTTGCCGTAAAATATCACTCAGGCGGTGATACTTATTTCCTGGCACGGTACCCGAACACAGGTAGTCAACATTCACCTGACTGTATTTTCTTTACGCTTGATAAAGACAATTCAGGTCTAAAATGCTATACACAAGGTGTCGTCAAAGACCTTAAAGATGGAGGCTACGGAATTAGGTTAGACGTGGCATTAGCCTCATCTGACTCGGAGTCTACCTCGATCGTACCGGTTGATAACAGGAATAAATCAGGTGGTGTTTCTCAGAATAGCATGTCATTGCTGGGTCTTCTCCAGTTCCTGTGGGATGACAGCGGTCTGAATCGTTGGTATCCGAAAATGGCCGGGAAACGTAATCCTGGCAAGGTGTTCAACCTTATAACCCACTCTGCGGAAAAAATTAAAGTCGCATCACATCCACTGTCCATGCATTTACTTGCAGGTGCATATCCTTCGACACCACAGGAGACAAAAAACATAAAAATGACATCAGAGGCGCTGATGAATAAAGAGCGTCTGATTTGCCTCAATGTACTTTCTAAATATAACCCTGAAAGACACTCGAATGCATCAAAACGACTTCCGATAAAGTTTTTTTCAGGTGTTCCAGTTGTGCTGATGAATACTGATAATTGGGCATCACTGGAGAAGAGATTCAGCTCTGAAATAGCAAACTGGCGTTCTGGAGGTAACGTAATCTGTATGGCTATAGGGGATTTGGGTAAATTTAAGGGGAAAGATACATACTATCTTAAACCACTTCAGATAGCATTGATGAATGTTGATGAAAACTGGATCCCGGCAGACTCGAGTTATGAGCTGACTATGCTAAATTATCTTCATAAGCATGAGCGGTCATTTATCAAACCCCTGAGATATGATGCGTCTAATAATGATGTTTTCCCAGATTTTTGTCTGACGGATATTGGGGGGCATGAACTGTTTCCTATTGAGGTATTTGGTATGGATACAGCTTCATATTTGGCGCGTAAGGCGATCAAAGAAAGTTACTACAATGAACGATATGGAAAGGATGGTTGGGCATCATGGGTTGCCCCGGCTGGCCCCCTACCCCATTTGCCCGATAAGGGCTGCAGTTAACGCCAAAATGCTTCAGAAAGGGCTTCGGCCCTATTATAACTATCATCACTTTTCATCACATAGTAAGAGAATTTGATCAAAATTGTCTCTAACATGCGCATAGAAAGTAACTTTTTTAAGATAATCTTTGTTTTCGTGATTTCAGGCTATAACTTTTAAGTGTATATGCGTTTTCACCCGATTTTTCAGATACATAAAGCTTCATTTATTAATTCCCTATTTCGTATCTTTAGAAATAAAACATGTTATTCTAATCAAAGCGATTGTTATCTATCCATATCAAGGAGTGCTTCATGTTAAGCGTAAAAGTATTCGCACCTAAATTTTTCTACTTTTGTGTCTGGTCCGGCATCTTGATGTACATCTTTTTTTTATCATTAACAAATATTATGTTGAGAAGTATAGATCATGAAGTGGCTACGACTTTCAAGGATAGTGAAGGATTTGTTTCAAGTGAACCAATAGCGGTAAAGAAAATTGATTTTTCTGATACTAGGCAAACAATGACTCTTGATAGACTAACTGGCGTCAAGTGGAATTATTATAATATCGGTGAAAACGAAACGATCGGGATTTTTAGTTACAATCAAATTAAAGAAGGTGACATTTTAACGATAACCTTACCCACTGAAAAGGTACAAGAAGAATTAAGAAGCGGGCGTTTTAAAAAGTTCCAGGACTTTTCTTTTTTCAAAGGCTTAGTTAAGGATAGTAAAAATGTGCATTTTGCTAAAGTGTGCATTACCAATGGGAATTGTTTTTCAGCAATACGGCTATAGTAAAAAGGGCCTATTGGCCCTTTTTGTTTATTAAAAAACTCACGTTCTTATATATTTTCTTTAAAAGACGAAAGAAGTCATGTTGTATAGTCACCGCCCCCCAGAAAATAAACCAGGTCGCAAGAAAATGTAGGAATAACCCATATTTAATCTCAATCCCTACAGATAATAGAGAATTTATCGTGGCTTCAGCCAGGTACGGAGAAAAGTAATAGAGAGCAATAACAGGAATGATTGAGTAAATCACAAATAACAGGGTTCTCCTTAGTGTAAGATCTTCACTTATTTTAGAGTCAGAATTAAATCCCCTGTCATGAGTTATGGATAATTCTTTTATGCTCATTATCGTTCCTTAATTAATGTGGAAAGTTACTTTTCTAAAGCTTAACCTGCCTACTATCATAAAGCTTTTAAAGCGAATTAGTTGAATATCTTTGGCTACTGACTAAGTTCAAATAGCGTCAGTGTCTTCGTGTGGATCTCCTCGTTATGTCCTGGTATATTTTAAAGTGAATCTTACATCGGGGGCTGAGCCTTCTGTTGAATCCACTATTTTTCAAAGATTGATGCACTTTTATGATTATATATCATATTAAAAACAACATGGCCTAGTTTCAATGTGTTTGTTTGGAAAATAATTTTTAATACCACATCATTGTTGTTTAAAGTGTGGATGTTTTTATTTTACACATGTCTACTTTATCCCTGTATGTACAGGCCTGCATATATTGACCGCAAGACTATTCAATAAAAAGGTCATGATGCGCATTATGGTTCACAGTACCGATATCATGGTAGACATTGATCCCCTCGATCGTCTCGCCCAAAGATAAAAGTAACTTTCTGGCATAAAAGGCTTCAGCCCTGTTGTCCTTCATCCTGTGATTTCAATTTTGATCAATTAACCGGCCAGAAATCATACGAAATTTTATTTTCTCTCCGTGCGCTACGTGAAATCTGACGTACTCACCCCTCCGTTTTTCTTCAGATTTCGCGTAGCGCAACCTGAACAAAAGCCACTAGAAAAGTAACTTTTGGACTGATTTAGAAGCTGGTTACCCCCACTTCGGATGATAACGTTATATTAACACATGGAATAACAGTTATTATTCTAACTGTTAATGGAATGTTGCACACCTCTTGGCGCGATCGAAAAATGAGCACACTTCAGGTTATTCCTGAATTTATGCTTTTTGTTGGTTTTTATATCGACATATTGAAACCTTGTTTTATTTAAAAGGCATCAATTTTATAATCAATTTCTGTTATTTTAACGCTATTGACATTTACCATCGTGACTATATCCAATGATATTAAATCACTTGCATCTAAAAGTGACACCGTCACGTATTGTGCACCCAGAGAGACCCTTTTGTGAAAAAAGTAGTTCACTCCCATAACGAAATGTGGGCTTCTTTTTTGCAGATCGTATGTGGATGTCTTCAGGTAGCAGGAAGGAAAGTGATGCAGGCATGAAAGGATGAGAAACCGGCAAAGGGGCTGCTACTGCTCCATATTCAACAAACCACCCCTGGTTAGTTGAAACCTTTGCCGGTTTTCCTGACAATACCAGACAGGTAAACTTTTTCCATCAGATTTTCTCGTCAACATGTTGCATTCATAATTTTTTCATAATTGGATGCTTTTGCAGGACAACTACGGTTTTTATCCATTCGTGCCCGGTAAAAAAAATAGTTAAATAGCGATTTCACCCTTTTAAAGGGAAAATTGTCCTCAGGCTCACAGTACTATAAAAGTATCAATAATCAGGAGCCTTACTATGACTATCATGAAAGTTCATTATTCTTCAACTGACGGGATCCCTTTGAACTCCCTTTATCTGAAGGAAACTTCAACCACTGAACGATCAGGTTCAGTACTGGGGGGTGGCATTTCGGGAGACTCTGTTATTCTGGGAGGCGGAGGTTATGCCGGTTCGGAAATGCAGAAGACGACTCGTTCTTCTGTCTTTGCACCACCTGATGAAGTTACTGCTGAGCCTGACAACACAAAAATGGTCCTCCGGATTTCCTGTGTTATCGGTGTAATGTTTTTACTTATAATTATTACCTTATTCAGTAATGCTGCTGTTGATATTTTTGATGTAAACGTATCTAAAACAATGTCTTCTTTCCTGGAACATGCTCCCTTCTTTATCATTGGACTATCTGTCATTTGTGCTTTCTTTGTTATAGCAATGACCGATCATGATTACACCCCGGTACTTGAAGAGCATAAAAGGAATGAAGCGCGTTTGTCTGTATACCACAGGCTACGCTATGTCGAAGCTGATAATATTGTTTTTGACCCGCAATCAATGAAAGGATGTTATGCAGAAAGAAAATTCATTGCTTCACTAGTTGAAAGCTGTATCACTAAGTAATATCCCTGATTTCCTTTACTAAGCCTTTCATGTAAGGCTTAGTAACTGCTTTAACCCTCCCTTTGCTCACTGTTTTTATAAGCTTCCGGTTTATGGGTGTGCTAAAAGTTGCTTTCTTATGTTTGAAGTTGACTCCGAAAAATATTAAATGTTTTTGAATGTTATTCAGAAGCACTTTTATATAAATAGGTACTGGCAAGTGAAATAATTACTGATAATATGTCTTTATGTGCTTCCTATTCTCTAAGGATAGTAATTAATGATATCCACCACGCTTGTCCCGATTAACCCTTTCCAGCGATGTGCAATGGCTTCTATTGCTTCTGTGGAGAATCGCAGAGCTTTGGGACGGAAAACAGGAGAGCTGGCCTACGTCAAAGCCTTTTTTAAAGAGCTTACAGGTAAATCTCAAATTACCGCGAATGACTTGAGAAAAGTCGATGCGAGTTACGATCCATTTGTTCGTGGAGAAGCAACAAAATTTGAGTACCTTCGTGCTATCGATATTCTGATTGAATCCCGTGGAGAGCGTTTTATTCTCCCTCTTTCCTGGTCTCTGGCAGTTTCCATGTTTCCAGTGTTACAGAACCGGGATTTACAGCGCCGCGAACACCGTGACCGGATTCATGATCAAAGGGTGGAACGCCTGACAAAGAAAGAATCTAACCTATTGAATTATCAACTTGAAATCAACGTTGCAAAATCCAGACTTTACCTGTCTTTCTGTGTTCCAGGTCAACATAAACGCTGGTTAGAGGAGTGGCGAAACGATATCCATGGACAAGGACTTACAACGAATGATATTTACCTGCTGATTAACGACTGGTGGTCATCATTCTGGATCACTTCATACAGAAAGGACTATATCTGGTGTTACACACTGGCTGATTTGCTGGACGAGATTGATTATGTTCTTAGCACTATTACAATTATGGAGTTTAACGTCTGTTTTTCGGCACTACCATTATCCCTTATATATAAAGCTAGATAGAATACAAAGCTTCAATCAGAAAAGATTTAACCTTGTAAGCCCATTATTTCTTGCTTATTTTCATAGCCTTTTTTGTGCCACAATGGTGGGGGTATTGTCATCCAGAATTTATGAACCTGACTTTGATTATTATTGCTTACGGTGAAAATACCCCCTTGATGGGCTGACGTTGTTTAGTATGATGGTCTTACTCCCAATCGACCGTACTCATCAATAACAGATATGAGGTTTATCATGGCTGACTATTATTCAGAATGCGCTTGTCTTATTGAAGCAAATCATACTCAAACTGCTATATTACTTGAAGCAATGAATGAATTGTTTGAACCTGATGATAGTTTTATTCAAAAACTCATTTCATGTGATAACACAAACGACCTTTCAGAAATGGAGATTATTGTACGTCACTGTGTGCTAAACCACCCAGACAGAACTGTTGCTAATATTCCTGAAGACCTGGACTGGCATTTTGACGGGGATAAATGCCCTGAAGGTTTTCTTATTAACAGTGATCTCGGAGATTTCAATTCTGAACATGCTGCGCTGTTTGCTCAGGCGGAACTTATTGCATTTGACAGAAATGAATTGATAGAGTTCAAAATTGCTTTTACATGCAGTAGCTCAAAAAGACCTGACGGGTTTGGAGGCGCTGCCTGTGTCGTGAGCAAGGATTTTATCCGGTGGACAGGTCTACACAATTTTCTGGAGGCTGAACGAACCGCTTTCGCCGAGAAGATGAAATACTTCTTTTGTGAATTTACAGAGGTCGTCGGTGAATTTGAATATCCAGTATCGTTTATATTGCGTTGCCCGGACAGCGTTAATGCAGCCCATAGGTATGATGAAATTCAGCTTAACTATCGCGATGGTGGAGAAAAAGATGCCGAAGGAGGGATACAATTTAGTTCTGGCTCTGCCATTAAAAAATCCAGTATGAAACCAATCACTCCGGATGAGTTCCGGGTGATGAAATCGTACCTGAACGTCATGTGATTTTCCTTTGGCCAGGGCATGATCCCGCAGCTCTCCTGCCCTGATACTTCTATTTTTGTGAGGCATTATGACAAAGCAAATATTACCCAATGAACTGGCTGAAATCGTCACTGGTCTTCTTATTAAACCTGAACTGCTGGGTGAGCTTGACTCTCGTGAGGCGCACCAGGCCTTCATGCTGGATATAGGGCGGGTAATTGCTGATCACTGTGGTGGACGGGTCAATGGTATTACGGATGGCGATGTCGCAAAGCCCTATCTTTCAGACATAGAGTGTACCCCCACACTCCACATTGAACCCGATGACCGTCTGCCTTCGACTGAACGTAACGTATGGTCAAATTATCATGTTGAAGCCTGGGCAGACGAGGGACAGGAAACTATCCTCGACAGGGCGATCCGAAACTCTGACAGAGCTGCCCTGCAAACTCTGCTTATTGTGACCGCACAAAAATAATCTGTCGGTGCTCCTGTTATTAAACGAATGACGGACTGGCGTATCCCTGAAGGTGAACCGGTTTGCCATGAAGTGGATAGCAGAATCTATACGGCCACCTACCATCTGGATATCCAGACCTCAATCGAGGTGGCGGACGATACAGGTCAGCTTTGCTTAGGTGTATTACTGGAAATCAATCATGGCGTGCCTGCACTACATCTGAATGTGTCTGGTGGGGATACGCTTCTCCACGTACATGCTGCACAAGGTGGACTTGTCCTGACACCAGACAGTTCCGGGGTACGGTTTCAGCGTGCTGAATGTGACAGGTATGCTTACAGAGATCAGAACTCATTACTTGTGAAGGAACAGTAATATACTGCCCTCCGCCGTTCCAGAGTATGGGGTTACCGCATCAGATTTTACTGAGCACACAATCACGAAAAAGTTACTTTTTTCGCAGGAGGTGCCTGGACCCCTGCCCTTCATTTTGACGCGGGCAGGATGTCAGCACCTCACGTGCGGTTACTGTTATTCGCGTCCTGGTGGTATAGTGCAGCGGCTGGCAGAAGTAACCTACTATCCAACGGAATAAGATCACGATGAACGTCAATCAGCCCCGCATGCTCTCTGTATTTGATTTTGACGGTACGTTAACGCGGCATGATAGCTTTATCCCTTTTCTGCGGTTTGCCTTTGGCAATCGGGCGTTTTCGCGACGTATCGTCAGCATGGCTCTGCCCACGTTACGCTGTATGCGTAAGCAGATGACGCGTGATGAGCTTAAAGAAACGCTCATTACAACTTTTCTTACTGGTGTTGAGGAAAAGTGGGTGTCTTCTAAAGCAGAGGAATTCTGTCAGCTCTACTGGCATCGCCTCATGCGCCCGGCAGGTTTGATTGCTGTGGCGAATGAAGTCACTTCCGGCGCGATCGTCACCTTATGTTCTGCCTCGCCGGAAATTGTACTCAGACCCTTTGCCGAAAAACTTAGGATCAAACTGATTGGTACACAATTAGAGACAAAAGACGGCATTCTGACCGGCAGAATCAGTGGTCATAATTGCAGGTGCTCACAGAAAATTATCCGGCTTGAAAAAGAATATGGACCTCTGACTGACTATCATCTTCGGGCATGGGGTGATACGCGGGGTGATTATGAACTCCTTTCCGCAGCGACTGAGCCTCACTGGCGTCACTTCCATCAAGGTTTCCGTCGTAAGCTTCCGTCGAAGCTAATCATCAGATAAAAATTGCCCTTTATCGTTCTGCAATCTCTTCTTTACATAAAGGCAACATATATTCTACATTTAACCACTGTAACTGGCCAAAAAAAGAGTGCATCCTGGTAAATCGGTAGCTCGGACTATTAGGTATGCTTCAACCTGTTACCATTGGAATACCTACTTTCAGCCCGCTTTTCCGAGCGGGTTTTTTTCATCCCTGCCGATGTGTTCCTGGGTCTAAATTACTGGGTGAAGTTGGGTTTCAGCGATCACCTCTGCGTATAGCCCTGTTTAGCTCTGCGTACTTTAAAAGGTGTCGTCATGGCAGCAGGCCTATCGCCCCTTACCGGGGCGATGAGTCAGATAATGCCTTCCTTTTTTGCCAGTCCAAGCCAGTCTTTGAACTCTTCGAGAAGTTTTTCATACAACTCTTCGTCCTTTATGTGGGCAAAATTATCGATCGCAAAAAAGTTGCTGTTGTCTACGCGGCGGTCGCTAAAGGTGTCCAGCCTCTCCAGAATCCCATAATTTGATCCGCCCAGTCCCACGAACTTCCAGAAGACAGGATAGTTGGCTGAGCGGCGGATGGCCTCTTTAATTTCTCGTGTTTTGCTGATCCCGCCATCTGTAATGCACACGACAAAAACGGGTAAGGTGCTGTCCTTGAAATAATCGATAACCTCATTCATGACTGGCGGCTCATTGTTCGTCCCGCCAAGGCCGGGAAGGATTTCCCAGGCCGATCGTTTACCCGTGTTCTGAATGGCAGCAATGTATCCGTCAAGATTGTCCAGTGTGACGTCAGGATATTTCTTGTGACGCTCAGCAAAGCCCCATACATCCATTGTGCCGTCATCGTCGAACTGGACAGACAGGACAGCTATACGGTCAAGAACGGCCTGTACATGTCCTTTTTTAAACTGGCCGGTCATAGAGCCTGAGGCATCGAGAACAAAAGCGACTCGTGCTTCAACGGTATCCAGTTTGTGTTTTGCCAGTGAAATACTGGCTTTCTTAGCCAGGCTGATAAGCGCAGGCGCTTTACCTTCGAGTTTCTTTTCAAGGCTGATCCGGGCTGGTTGCGGTACAACTTCTGCTGCAGGTTCCACGTCCACACCATAGCTGACTGCCAGTGGCTCAAGCCCGCCATTAAATCCCTGCCCAAGCGCCCTGAGCTTCCAGTTGCCCTGGTATCGGTAAACTTCCCCCATAATTACAGCCTTTTCTGTGCGGCCATTGAGATCGACAAAAAAGGTGGCCTGACTTTCAGCAGAAAGTTTCAGTTGCGCGAGGCCGCTTATCGTATCACTGCCATCTATCACCATAGTGATTGCAATCTTCTGAATCGTATCCGGGATCTGGTCAAGCGCAAAATGAACGACTGCGTGCTGGTGACCGGGGTTGAGTTTCACACTGCCACCGGCAGCACTGAGATTGTTGTAAAAGATAAAATCGGCATCGCCTGTCACTTTTCCCTCAGCATTCAGCATAAACAGGCAAGTCTCAGGGGTACTGTGAAATCCAGGACTGGGGGGATAATCAAGCCGGAGAGTCAGTGTATCTGTGTGAAGCGGAATGTTCTGTCCTGATTGTAATTGCATTTAGGCTCCTTGTTGCCGGGTAAAGGGATCACTCAGCGGGTAGAAAAAACCCCGGACAGGCCGGGGTTTGGTTTTACTGGTTTATCAGATGTTGATGCCGTGCTGGGTTGCCAGCGCAGCCAGGCCACCAGCAAAGCCCTGTCCTACAGCCTTAAACTTCCATTCCGCGCCATGGCGATACAGTTCACCGAAAATCATTGCGGTTTCAGTTGAGGCATCTTCTGACAGGTCAAAGCGTGCAATCTCGGAGCCATTATCGTTGTTCACCACACGCATAAAGCTGTTACTGACCATGCCGAAATTTTGCTTACGGCTGTCTGCTTCATGAATGGTGACTGCGAATACGAGTTTCTTAACGTCAGCGGCCACTTTTGTCAGATCAATTTTGACCTGCTCATCGTCACCGTCGCCTTCACCGGTACGGTTATCACCCTGATGCTGTACTGCGCCATCCGGGCTGGTGGTGTTGTTATAAAATACGAAATGCGAATCGGACAGCACTTTGCCGTTTTCGCCAACAAGGAATACTGATGCATCCAGATCAAATGCCTGACCATCAGTAACGCGTGCATCCCAGCCCAGGCCAACCAGAGCAACATTCATGCTCGGGGCTTCTTTAGTCAGAGAAACATTACCGCCTTTAACGAGAGAAACAGCCATTTTTTGCTCCTGCTAATCGTAGATATCGGGTCGTAGATATCGGGGGCATCACCCCCGAATGATTTGGGTAAGAAAGTTACTTTTTATCAGGACGCGTTGATGCCGTACTGAGCGCACACGGAAGCCAGTCCACCAGCATAACCCTGGCCAACCGCACGGAATTTCCATTCTCCGTTGTGACGATACAGCTCCCCAAACAGCATGGCAGTTTCAGTAGAAGCGTCTTCTGTCAGATCGTAGCGAGCAACTTCAGTCTGATTGTCATCATTCACCAGACGGATAAATGCGCCGGAAACCTGACCGAAGCTCTGGCGACGAGCCTGAGCATCATGGATAGTGACAACGAAAATAATTTTGTCGACATCCCCAGGTACCGCGTCCAGTTTGATTTTGAGGGATTCATCGTCGCCATCACCTTCACCGGTACGGTTATCACCGGTATGAGTAACGGAACCATCAGGAGATTTCAGGTTGTTATAGAAAATGAAATCTGCATCGCCACGAACCTTGCCATTGGCTGCCAGCAGAAATGCGGAAGCATCGAGGTCAAAGTCCTGACCGTCCGTAGAGCGTGCATCCCAGCCAAGGCCAACCAGGACATTTTTCATGCTTGGCGCGGTTTTGCTCAGGGAAACGTTGCCGCCTTTAGATAGTGAAACGCTCATCTATTTATCCTCTTTCGTTAATCATTAATCAGCTGAGATCAGCTTTCTTTATTTTCAGCTTCCGGCTTTTCCGGAAAGATGACACTGGCCAGAATACCAAGTGCCAGTACACCCAGTACGACATACAGGCTGGTGGTCGCAGACAGGCTGTAACCATGGTGCCAGATGTGATCGGTAGCGTTCAGACCCAGCTTAAACGCAATGAAGAACAGCAGGACGATAACAGCTTTCTCCAGCTGGGACAGATACTGTTTCAGGGCTTCCAGTACAAAATACAGAGTACGCAGGCCCAGTATTGCGAACATCATTGCGCTATAGACAATCAGAGGTTCACGACTGACTGCAATAATTGCCGGGACAGAGTCGAAGGCAAACATTACGTCAGAGAGTTCCACTACAGCCACACATAACATCAATGGGGTGGCGTAAAGCGCTGCCTTTTTCAGTCGCCCTACAGATACGTCTTTGTTTTCTGGCTTAGCCAGTTCGGCGTCCACTTCTTTTTGTGTCAGCAGGAATGCATGTCCGGACAGTTTCGGCCAAATCGGGAAGAAGCGTTTAACCAGGCGATAAGCAAGGTGCTGAGAATAATCCTCAATTTCGTCATCATCCCCACCGCCTTTGAGCATCATGACCGCAGTCCAGGCAACAACAACGGCAAAGATCAGCTCGACATAAGGGCCAAGGCTAAGCAGACCGGTACCGATCGCAACGAAAATCCCCCGGAAGACGATAGCGCCAATGATCCCCCAGTACAGAACCCGGTGACGGTAACGGTCCGGAACTGAGAACCATGAGAAAATCGCCATCATGACAAACAGGTTATCAACTGACAGCACCTTCTCAAGGGCATAACCCGTGACAAACAGGCTGGCAACCTCGGCTCCGTGATGCACAAAAAGGAAACCGGCAAATGCCATCGCGACAACAACCCAGAAAACGGACCATAAGGCTGCGCTTTTGAGGGAAATTGGCTTGTCATGTCGGTGCATGAACAGGTCAATAAAGATGGCGCCGACCGACAGAGCAACAAAGACCGTCACTGTCTCAGCCGGAAAACCGATGTGAGTGGAAACCATATCGTACCTTTATCCGTTGTTTATCAGAGGCCAAATTCTGCCGGGTCGAAACCCAGCGAACGGGCAATTTCACGGACAGCACTCTTCTCATCATCATCGAAGTTGCCATCACTTTTAGCGACAGCAATACCGACACGAAGAGCCAGTTGAGCTGCCTCTGGCTGGTCTTTCAGGGCGAGGATATATTTCATCGTTTCGCCTTTTCCGATTTCCAGATCAAAGTCGAAACTGGTCACCAGCTTGTTAAAAAACTCGATAACTTCTGCTGTATCGAAGACTTTCAGCTCTTCTGAGGATCGCAGAAATCCAATCATCTTCTGTTTTTCTTCGGAGCTGACACCGTCACTGGCAACAGCGATACGGGCGCATACCGCGACGGTACCCTGCATAAATTTCTTGTTTTTGTAACGGCCTACCTGGCGGGTCAATTCCTCACGACCTGAGGTCAAAGCCCCTTTTACTTTGTCGAAAAAACTCATTCTCATACCCTCATCATTGCGTTTATTTGGAACCTCTGGACCAGCGAAACCCCCAGCCAAAAGCGCGGTCCATTTCCTCCTGGCCTCTGAAGTACTGGTTAATACGTTCCACACGAATGGAACCGTTCTCGTTGACCAGACGGGCAATCGCACACAGCGTGCGTTTGTTATCACCTTCAGTCAGACGCGATTCAATCGGTGGTTGCTCCGGAACATGTAATGTCACCACGCCATCGGTTTTGTCCCAGCTGGGCACGCCCTGATAGATAAAGGCATATATCAGTACCTGGCGAATTTCTTTCCATTCGCGGCCATTGATGTGTAGCCATTCCCCATCCAGAGCCTCGCCGGTACGATCATCACCCTGCAGTTGAACATATGGCTCAGAGTGATAGTTACCAAAAGCATTACCGAGTGCCTGAACAACTGACTTATAGCCATCTGCGAGCTCAACGAATGCACCGAGATCCAGGTCTATCGCTTTGTTCGAACCAAACATACCGCCCAGTAAGCCGCCTGAACCTGAGCCACGATGCCAGTTCAGATTGATGCGGATTTCACCAAAATTGTCTTTTTTGGCAAGGCTGATGGCAGGCTTCTCTTTGGTCAGAGAAACTTTACTCAGGCTAACTTTAGGCGGAGCCGGAGGCGCTGGTGGCGGAGTGACTTGAGCTGGCTCATCCGCGACGTTGACGCCATAGTACTCAGCGAGAGGTTTCAGGCCGCCATTGAAGCCCTGGGCGATAAAACGAAATTTCCAGTCACCATTCCTGCGATAGACTTCACCGAGGATCAGAGCGGCTTCCTGACGACCGCTCAGTTCTACCTGACCACTGATCAGCGAGGTATTGCCACTTTCAATTTGTATGGACAGATGATTCAGGGAGGAAACTGTATGGCTGCCGTCACAGGTAACGGTGAACGCGACTTTCTGCACGTCGGGCTTGAGGCGGGACAGATCAACGGTGAAAACGCTATTGGTCCCTTCAGTACTGAAGCTAATGGAACCATCTTCATTACGGGGTTGCCCGTAAAAGACCATATCGCTGTCACCCCGAACTTTCCCGTCAGCGAATAATCGAAACGCCGAAGCGTCAACAGGACCACCAGAAATGATCCTCACGCGGAGATCCTGAGCAATTAAAGGGGCATTGCCCCCCGGTGTCAGATTCATGCTTTTACCACCGTACTGATGATATCGCGCTGCATATCGTCGATTGTGCGGCCACCGCTTGCTTTACCGTGGGCGGTAAAATCCCAGTTTCCGTTGTTGCGGCGCAGGGAAGCGATGATGATACCCGTATGAGCACCTTGTTCCGTCAGCTGATAGCGGGCCAGTTCTTTATTGGTCTGATCCACGACGCGACAGAAGGCGTTATCGACATCGTTGAAGGACTGCCCACGAAAGCTGTTCACGGTAAAGGCGAGGTATTCAACATTTGCCGGCAATTTTGTGAGATCGACGCGAATGATTTCATCATCTCCATCCCCTTCACCCGTCAGGTTATCGCCGGAGTGGACGACAGACCCACAGCTGGATTTCAGTTTACGAAACCAGATGGTGTCAATTTTATTACCTGCGGCATCCAGAAGAACGCAACCTGCATCCAGGTCTATGGAATCATTGCCACCAAAAATGCTGCCAAATAATCCCTTTTTCTTAACAGGATCCCAACCCAGTCCGAACTGAAGCTGGCTGAGAGCAGTGGATTGTTTGCTGAGTGATACTGTCTGGTTTTTACTTAAAGAAACCATATTCATTCCTTAAAAGGTATTGACCGGGTTTTTATAAAATTCATTTTCAAACAGAATGCATCTAAATCATATCATGACAAAGTTCACCCGCAAGGTAAAAACTGGTGGGTTTCTGGAATTTACATTTAATTACGTTGGGCGGGTAGGTGGTGGTTTGATATATGTTATTGTTATTAAGTGGTTTTTGTGGTCTAAACGGAAAGTCAAAAACAGCAAGTGATTATCATATTATGATTGACATGGCGCAGGTCAGTTCTTAGACTCATGTATTACAAAAATCTCATCCCCTTTTCAGGCGACAATTATAAAAAATGAAAAAGAAAATTTGGTTTATGGAAGGGCTATCTTCCCAGCGAGACATTATCCTTGGAGTGAAATCATTTGCGGAAAAGGAAAATCAGGATATTGAAATCTTTTCTTCTCATCGCAACGAGAGGAAAGAGATCTTGTCTGTTTCCGATTTTTCAATGATCGAACCTAACAACGAAGAAGAACGTCTTTCTTTTATTCATTCCATTACTGACGCTCATGGTATTAATGCGATACATACTGGTCGCAACTGTAAATGGTTTGAAAGCCACCGGGAAAACATTCAACGTTCTGGTGTCCACCTGACTACCGGGTCAACGGGGACTCACTGGTTTGAATTAGCCGATGAAAAAGTTACTTTTTCCGAGTTTATGGAAAAAAATGGACTTCCGGTTGTCCCGTCGGTTCGGGTAAAAAATGTAGACGAGCTTCGTACTCTGCTGAGTCATCCCCCTTTCCCTTCTGATTGCCTCTGCATTAAACCTGTTACAGGCATTTATGGCATGGGATTCTGGCGTTTTGATGACAATGTTTCCCCGGTAGCTTTTCTCAACAATCCTGATAGCCGTGTTATCCACCCATCACAGTATCTGGCTGCTCATGCCCGGATGGACTGCTTTACTCCACAAGTACTGATGCCCTATTTACCCGGACCAGAATACTCTGTGGATATGGTGGTAAGTCAAGGCACGGTCCTGGCCGCTATCGGGCGGCGTAAAGAAGGTGTGCTTCAGTATCTGGAAAATGAAGGGGAAGCGATTGAACTTGCCATCAACTGCGCCCGCCTAATGAACGCAGACGGCATGGTCAATGTACAGACTCGCCATAATGCCGAAGGCAAACCACTATTGCTGGAAATTAACATGCGGCCATCAGGTGGTATCGGTTATACGCAGCACAGTGGCGTGAATCTGCCGGGTCTGTATGCCTTCCATACACTTGGGCTGATGGATGATGATCAGGTCAGGCAGTCAGCGAAAACTGATTTTTCACCTGCAGTCGTCCGCTCTGTTACCGATGTCATTCTCTATCCGGCATCATTGACCAACAGGATTGATTAATGGAGACAGATATGTCAGCAATTGATGGTAATTTCGTTTATCAAAAGACATTATCCTGTGGGCGAATTGAGGTAAGCAGCGAGGAAACCGATTATCCTCTTACTGATCTCTTTGATATCGCCGAACGGCGGAATCCAAAACGCGCATTTCTGTTTGTCAGTAAAGTGCTGGGTCGACATATTCCTGTCTCTCCTCTGGTCATGCGCAATGTTTATACACAGCTGGCGGAGAAGTTTCCCGGGACTCTGGACGGGCCGGTGGTATTTATCGGGATGGCTGAGACGGCTGTCGGCCTCGGGGCGGGAGTGTTTGATGAGGTGCGCAAGCATCACCCTGACTGTGTTTATCTGACATCAACCCGCCATCCGGTCGATGCCGAACTGTTGTGCGAGTTTAAAGAAGAGCACAGCCATGCAACAGACCACCTGATCTACTATCCAGTTTCTGCTGCCATGCGGCAAACCGTAGCGGAGGCACAAACATTAGTGCTCGTGGATGATGAAGCCACGACAGGGAAAACGTTCCTCAATCTTCTCGCCTCATTACGTGCATCGGGTGCACTCCGGAAGGTTCGACGGGTTATTGCTGTCACGCTGACTGACTGGAGCGGAGAAGCACTCAGTCAGAACAGCCCCCTGCCCCTACATACAGTATCGCTCATCTCCGGCAACTGGCGCTGGACACCCGAACCGGATGCCACGCTGCCTGTCATGCCCCAGGTAAATGTGACCTCCAGAGGGAACATCCCGATCACCGGCAAACAATCCTGGGGGCGACTCGGGATGCAGATACCGGCGAGTGACCTGGGTCTCCAGGTTCAGGTTTCGCACGGTGAAAACATTCTGGTACTGGGCACCGGTGAATTTGTCTGGGAGCCGTTCCTGCTGGCTGAGCGACTTGAAGCGGCAGGTGCTCAGGTCGTGTTCAGTTCGACGACCCGCTCACCGATTTCCACTGGTTATGCTATCCAGTCCGCCATTGCTTTCAGCGATAACTACGGACTGGGTATTCCAAATTATGTCTATAACGTTGCTCATCAGCAGTTTGACCGGATCCTGATTTGTTGCGAAACGCCAGCTTCCAGCGTGGACCCCCGGCTGCTTGAGGCGCTTTCCGCTGTTGCTCCCACCGTAGAGGTGATTACCTATGAATAAGCCCGTCGTCTTCAGCGACCTCGATGACACCCTGTTCCAGACCCGCCGAAAAATGGTTGATGAACTTGCCCTTGAACCGTTCCGGACCGGCGCACTGGATCGCAGCCTCACGCCTCGCAGTTTTATGACCGAAGAGCAGGCCATGCTGGTGGACTGGTTGCTGGAACATGCGGACCTCATTCCGGTGACGGCCAGAGGTACGGAAGAAATCAGTCGGGTACAGATCCCCTTCCGTTCCTGGGCCGTGACCACTCATGGCGCGGTGATCCTTCGTCCAGATGGTACGCCAGACAGCGACTGGAAAGCCCATATGCTGGAGTGCCTGTCCTCCTACGCCGACCGCTTAACATCAATGCAACATATCATCACCGAGCTCATGGATGCGCGAGGCATTAATGCCTGGGCACGCCTCAACTACGAATATGAGGGTACTCCGGTGTATCTGGTCATGAAGCACCGCGACAGCACGAAGCTTGATGAACTGAACGCTGTCGGGGATGAGATTGAGCGCGTTTTTTCGACAGAAGGGTTTTACATCCACCGTAACAGCAACAACATTGCCTGGTTACCCTGCCCGGTAGAAAAAGGGATGGCCGTTTCATGGTTGCTGGAGAAACTGCGTCAGGAGCGCGGGGTTTTCCCGGTGATGGGGCTGGGTGACAGCCTGAGCGACCATCGGTTCATGAAACTCTGCAGCTGGTTTGGTCTTCCACGCCAGAGTCAGTTTGCCGAGGCCATATCACAGCGTATTTTTGGAGAGCAATAAGATGTCGCATTTTGCCCCGTTTTCTGGTTCCTATAAACCTGACGATGTTCACTTTTTGCTGAAACCCATTGTCATGGAGATGACACCGGTTGACCTGAAGGAAGAACTGATTCAGTCAGGAAAAATGCATTATTCCGACATGTTAAGCCAGGAACCAGAGCCTACCCGCTGGCACCTGGATCTTTTCACCCGTGCGCTTGATTCGGGAGCTGCACGTCTGGCACGGGAGGTATCTTATCTTGCTCGTGAACTGGCCCGTCGTGCTGGCGATGAACCCATTGTCCTGGTCAGCCTGGTCAGAGCTGGTGTTCCACTGGGGGTAATGCTGCACCAGGCTCTGCGTGCGATGGGTAAACAGTCTTTCCACTACGGGATCAGCATTATCCGCGACAGGGGTATTGATGCTGCGGCGCTTGATTTTATCGAATCACGCCATGGTACTGGTGGCATAGTGTTTGTCGACGGCTGGACGGGAAAAGGAGCTATTACCGGCGAATTATCCCGCACACTGAAGGACCGTCTCGGTTATCCGGAGCAGCCTCGACTGGTTGTGCTGGCTGACCCCTGCGGATGTGCCTGGCTTGCTGCCAGTGACGATGACTGGCTTATCCCGTTCGGTATCATGGGCGCGCCTGTCTCGGGTCTGATTTCGCGCTCTGTCTGGGCCGAAGAAGGCCTGCATGGCTGTGTGGTTTGCGATCACCTTCAGTCTTTTGAATGCAGCCAGATGCTGGTGGATACGGTAGCACATTTCCGTGAACAGCTTGACGGTAAACCCCTTCCCGCTTCTGGCTGGGACGCAGGGAAAAATGCCGCACGCTGGCAGCTGAGCAGAAAAGTTATCCAGAGCCTTGCTGAGCGTTATGAGGTGGACAGCATTAACCGCATTAAGCCGGGTATCGCTGAAGCGACGCGGGCGGTTCTGCGTCGTGTACCTGATCATGTTTTTGTTCGCCAGATGGATGACCCGGATGTTTCTCTTCTGGTTGGGCTGGCAAAAGAGAAAGGTATCCATGTGACGGAAGCCGGGGATACGCTCGGTCAGTATCGTGCGGTTACCATTATCAAAAAGGTACGCTGATGAAAAAACAACCCACCCCATGGGAACTCGGTGCCACGCTGTATATGCCTGCCACACGCAAGGATATCGCTGAGGTCGTTCTGGAAGGGAAAATACCGGGGCTACGCTCTCTGGTTGTCTGCCTGGAAGATGCGGTCAGCGAGCATGACATCCCTCTTGCGATTCAGAATCTTTCACTGTTTTTGAAGCAATTGAGACACGCAAGAGCCGTCAACGATGATGAGAAGTACCCACTGGTATTTATCCGCCCACGTCACCCTGATATGGGGAGATGGTTAACGACTAATTTGGACCTGAGTGCAATTGATGGGTTTGTACTGCCCAAATTCACCCTTTCCACGCTCCCGGTTTGGTGGGACATCATGGCAGGAACATCATTGATGATGATGCCAACGCTTGAAACCGAAGAAGTCTATGATGTTATTAAAATGCAGGCGCTGGCAAATGAACTTTCGAGTCATGACTGCCGTGACCGCATAATCGCTTTGCGGATCGGCGGAAACGATCTCATGAATGTCGTGTCTCTGCGACGGCCACGGGATCTGACCCTTTATGACACTCCTATGGGTTATGTCATAAAAATGCTTGTGTCAGTATTCGCTCCTCGTGATTTTGCGCTTACCGCACCAGTATGCGAACACATCGACGATCACGGCGTTCTGGGACGAGAACTCTCTATGGATATCGCCCATGGGCTGGTGGGTAAAACGGCCATTCATCCTGATCAGATTAGTGTGATAGAGGAGGCGCTTAAAGTGTCTCCTGGTGAGCATTCAGATGCGTTACGAATTCTGAATTCCACCCAGGCAGTCTTCAAATCTCAGGGAGCGATGTGTGAACCGGCCACCCATCGCCGGTGGGCTCAGGGGATCCTGGGACGGGGACAGGTATACGGTCTGACTACGGGGCAAAATCCGGAAGGAATCAGGCTTATTCCAGTTTCTAAGCAGCACTAAGGAAGCATATATGGGATTCAGATTTCGTAAATCGATCAGCATTATCCCGGGGGTCAGGGTTAACCTGAGTAACGGGACCCCCAGTCTGAGTATTGGCCCCCGTGGAGCTTCGCTGTCAGTGGGAAAGAATGGTACGTTTGCCAACCTGGGCCTTCCCGGAACGGGACTGAGTTACCGCACCCGGATTGACAGAACAGCACGGGAAAGAGTGAATACCAGGCATCAGGCAGATCCCGGTCTGAGGTCTGAACTGGAGCTGGTGGTGGAAAAACTGATGTCCACCGTAACAGCGATAACCAATATCCATGAACTCTCCCCTTCCCCAAAGGGAGGGAATACCTGGGCCACGCTCGAGACACAGTACCTGGCGCTCCGTCAGGGCAGTTTCACTCTTCCTGCGCCGGTACGACCAAACAAACCTGAATATATACCACTTCCACCAGAACCTGATGAGCATGCCGGTCGCGGTTTCCTTGGGGGATGGTTTGAATCTGATGCAGCCCGACAGGAGCGACAGAACGAAAATCTTCGGCGGTGGCAGGCGTCCGTCGCTGATATTGAACGTGAAAATGCGTTGCTGAAACAGCGTTATGAGAAACAGCGTATAGCCTGGGCTGAGCAGTACGCAGAATGGCAGCATCAGTACCAGGAGCATGAAAAAAATTACACGCAGTCTGCAGCCTTAGCGAAAGAGCAATTCCGCTCTGACGCCCGCTTCTTTGAACATTGTCTTGAGGACGTTTTCTCGCAAACAGAATGGCCGCGAGAAACGCTGGTGACGTTTGAGGTACGGCCTGAAGAATCAACAGTCTGGCTTGATGTTGATTTACCTGAGATTGAGGATATGCCTGATAAAGTGTATAGCGTGAATGCCCGGGGAACTGATATCAATGAAAAAGCCATGACACAGAAAGCGGTCCGGGAAAGTTACGCTAAACACGTTCACGGATGCCTGCTGAGATTAGCAGCAATCGTTTTTCAGACGCTTCCGTTTGAACAGGCCGTCATTTCAGGCTTCACTCAGCGGGTGAGTAAACGCACTGGATATCTTGAAGATGAGTACATTATTTCCTGGCGGGTACGCCGCTCTGAAATCGAGCTAATCAACTTCGGGAATCTGCGTGGCGTTGACCCTATTGAAGCATTGGGTGATCGAGGTCTGATCAGGAAAATGAGTTCAACTTACATTTTTCAGCCTATAGAACCACTGACCCAGATGGCAGGTACCGACTGAATATGCAATTAAACACCAGACAGGAAAGAGTTTACACCCTGGCTAACATACTTGGCTCAGGGAAGCCTGTATCGGCGCAATCCATCACCGCGACGCTGGCCTGTTCTGAGCCGACACTAAGCCGGGCGCTCAAAGAGTTGAGGGAAACTTACGCTGCTGAAATTAAATACAGTAAGGCTGGCCACTCCTATCAGATGGTAAACTCCGGATTACTGGATAAGAAAACACTAAAGAGAATGAGTGAGGCGCTGGACCTTAATTCTGATTTAAAAACACATGACCAGGGGGCACGGGTAGTACTGGATAAGGATATAAAAACTTCCGTTTCCCTGTCGATAAGACGCCGTGTTCTTCGCAAAATTGACAAACTGGCTGCGCTAAGCGGTACATCAAGAAGCGAGGCAGTAGAAAAATTAGTAGAGTTAAAAATTGATGAAATTATCAATGAAATGAAGAAATAGCAGACTATTAGTGGGGTGGTTGTTCTCACTCCACTAATCGGCAATCCTTACCATTTTCCCAACAGGTGTTTATTGTATAACTACAGATAAAAAGCAAATTAATAAAATAAAGATTCTTAATTCATAAATAATCCCTGTGTCTTATTTTATTAGTTTTCTTTTAACTGACCATCGTCGCCGTATTATTAAATGCAAAAACGTTAAACCATATTTTATATAGATTATGACCTGTCCAGTTTCCCGGCGACGGGTTATCAATATGGCGAATGCCTACTAATAATGGCGGGGATCGTATTGTTGAAATATAGCAAATTTGTATTGTTGCTCAACCAACTCGTGCGTTTGAAACGTGAAAATCTCACTTTGTGATTGCTGAACTAACTATATGCCTTTGTTTTTAGTAATATGATATGAAGTGTTTATAAAACCATGTTCAGGAAATGAGCTCCCCCATCAACCATTAAGGAAAGTTTAAGATGAGAAGACTTCCCGTCTATCTGCTTCTCGATAC
Source organism: Klebsiella africana (assembly GCF_020526085.1). Lineage (NCBI taxonomy): Bacteria > Pseudomonadati > Pseudomonadota > Gammaproteobacteria > Enterobacterales > Enterobacteriaceae > Klebsiella > Klebsiella africana. The sequence goes on from NZ_CP084875.1 coordinate 98,436, forward strand.
ATCAGGTTCAATGCACGGAGAGCCTATAGAGGCAGTTAAAAATGGTGTCCAGACACTACTGACCACCCTGAAGCAGGATCCTTATGCACTGGAAACTGCATATGTCTCTGTCATTACTTTCGACTCTACTGCTCGTCAGGCCGTACCTCTTACAGATCTCCTCAGTTTCAATCTCCCCTCTTTTTCGGCAAGCGGAACTACCGCTCTGGGCGAAGCCTTATCCCTGACTGCAAACCGAATTGATGCAGAAGTTCAGAAAACGACAGCGGAGACAAAAGGCGACTGGCGTCCACTCGTTTTCCTGATGACGGATGGTGGCCCTACTGATGACTGGCGTAAAGGACTTAATGAATTCAAAGCAGCCAAAAAAGGGGTAGTTGTCGCATGTGCTGCCGGGCATGATGCCGATACGGATGTGCTTAAGGAGATCACCGAAATTGTTCTCCAGCTGGACACTGCCGACAGCTCTTCCATCAAAGCTTTTTTCAAATGGGTGTCTGCCAGTGTTTCCGTAGGTAGCCAGAAAGTCGATGCCGGTAAAAAAGAAGTTATCGGTCTTGATGATTTGCCTCCACCGCCGCCAGAAGTAAACGTGGTTTTATAAGCAATCAACTTAAGAGAGGATCCTATGACTGTCAGCTTACGGAAAGGGCAAGGCGTCAGCCTGCGTAAAAATGAGTTCGATCTTTCCTCAGTCACGATAGGTCTTGGCTGGGACATCAATGAAGAGAAAAAAGGGTTCCTGGGCGGAATTTTTGGCAAAAAAGAGGAAGAGTATGACCTCGATGTTATTGCCTTTCTCTGCAACGCAGCCGGTAAAGTGACTGACCTTGGCAATGTTGAAAATGGTAAGCCGACACTGGTTAACGGCGATATCGTCTTCTTCAACAGTCTTCGCCATAAATCAGGGCAGATCTGGTTGACCGGCGATAACCGGACAGGTGCCGGTGACGGAGACGATGAGCAAATTATCGTAAAACTAAACAGCATCGATCCGAAGTACGAAAAAATTGTCTTTATTGTTCAGATCTACAACGGCGAAAAATTACAGCAGCACTTTGGAAAAGTGCAAAATGCATTTATCCGGGCGGTAGACGGAAAAAATGTGGAAATGGCACGCTTTGACCTCTCCGGCGGTGTAGCCTTTAATGGTCAGCGATCGATGGTCTTTGCTGAGCTTGTCCGGGAATCCAGTGGCTGGAAACTGAATGCGATAGGCGAGCCTTCCACCTCCGATTCGTTCGTAAGCCATCTGAGGAACTATATCTAAATGCGAAGACTACCCGTATATCTGCTCATCGATACTTCCGGCTCAATGAGAGGAGAATCGATACATTCAGTGAATGTGGGTGTGCAGGCTATGCTGAGTGCCCTGAGACAGGACCCTTATGCGCTTGAAAGCGTCCATATCTCAATAATTACATACGATAATGAAGCCCGGGAGTATGTTCCCCTCACTGCCCTGGCTGACTTTCAGTTTTCTGATATAGAAGTACCAAGTGCGGGCGGCACCTTTACCGGCGCGGCGCTTGAATGTCTGATCCAGTGTGTCGACCGGGATATTCGCCGCTCTGATGGTGAACAGAAAGGCGACTGGAGACCGCTGGTGTTTCTGATGACAGATGGTACTCCGTCAGATGCCTGGGCTTATGGGGAAGCTGTTAAAGAGGTTCAGCGGCGTTCGTTTGGCTCCATTATAGCCTGTGCTGTTGGCCCTAAAGCGGGACACGAACATCTGAAACTACTGACTGACAAAGTTGTGGCTCTTGAAACACTGGATTCGACCGCATTTTCAGGCTTTTTCAAATGGGTCAGTGCCAGCGTGGCTTCAGGAAGCTCCAGTGCCGGAGTCACTACTGATTCGGACACACTTCCACCACCACCACCCGAAATCCAGCTTGTTCTGTAACTTACGCCGGTATGGCAGGGATTAACCCTGCCGTATACCGATAAAGTCCATCTCTGCTATGGACGTCACATTTTGCTATGAGGGAGTTTCCTGTGAGACGACTTCCCGTTTTTTTTGTTCTGGACTGTTCTGAGTCCATGATTGGTGAAAACCTGAAAAGGATGAATGATGGCTTGCAGAAGATTGTGAGCGATCTGCGTAAGGACCCTCATGCTCTGGAGACTGTCTGGGTGTCAGTAATTGCCTTTGCCGGTATTGCCAGAACGATTGTCCCGTTACATGACATTGTGTCTTTTTATCCCCCTCGCCTTCCTGTTGGTGGAGGAACTAACCTCGCGACTGCCTTACGGGAACTGACAACACAAATAGATTCTCAGGTCCGAAAAACGACGCTGGAAGAAAAAGGTGACTGGAAGCCAGTTGTCTACTTACTTACTGACGGCCGACCGACAGATGACATTTCAGCTGAGGTTAAGCGCTGGAACGAATTTTACGCAAAAAAAGTGAATATGATTGCTGTGGGGATCGGACCATCAGTTGATCTCAGTGTACTCAGGCAACTGACTGAAAACGTCTTATCGTTTACCGAAAATCAGGAAGGCGATTTTTCGCGGTTTATCCAGTGGATCACAGCTTCAGTCACAGCTCACAGTCGTAGTGTTGGCGAGGATTCTCAGCCGCCCCTGAAACAAACTGACTATATCGTCAAGCTTGCCAAAGATGACACAGCCCGTGCATACGATGAAAACTGTGTGGTATTAACCGGGCGTTGCAGTAAAACCCGTCGACCCTATCTGATTAAGTATGAGCGTCCGCCAGCCAGGGTATCGGGCCTCGCTTTCGATCTAAACCTTAACAGCTTCAACATTGCTGGTTGTTATCCTGTGGATGAAGATTACTTCTCATGGACGGATATGTCCGTAGCCGGGGCGCAGATAAACACCAGTGAACTCCATGGCGTACCAGGGTGCCCACACTGCGGAAACAGTAGTGCTTTTGCGATGTGTACCTGCGGAAAACTTCTCTGTATTGATGGGCCTGATGATGTGAACTGCCCATGGTGTGGGAAAGGTTTGTCCTTTCAGAGCGAGGGTGGAAATTCAGATTTTAACGTTAGCAGAGGACGCGGCTAATGAGCGAGTTCATTACACCTGAACATAAAATTATTGCTCTCATTCTGGAGGCATCAGGGGAACCGACTGATGCTGATAAAGTATACTGTCTTGGTAACATACCTGATGTTGCCCTTGCTGTGCGGCAGCTGAGAGAAACGGTCATTCAACACTGTGCAAGCGAAGCCATACCGGCGGAGAACACTCAAACAGTTTCAGAACGTCTAACCCAGCCCTTTTCTGACAATATCCTCCCACCTCAAAACTCTGGTGAAAGCGAAGCTGATCGACCTGAGATTGAACCCGTCCATGCCGCTACTGCACTTCAGGGAAATGATAAGCAGGAAGCGCATAGTGAAATGGTGGATGATACAGTGTCAGAAGGCGTTCAGGGACACACTGAAGAAGTTCCTGATGCAACCGGTGTCTTACAGACTGAGGCTTCCGTCACGGCGCAACCAGAAGACGTGAATAAAACCAGCCCGGTTGTTTCTGACAACCTTTCAGCTGACACCGCAGTCAGTGCTTTACGGCCCGGGGAAGTACCTCAGAGAGTGGAGAATAAAACATCCCCTGCCCCCGGAAAAGTGCCGGAGGTGTTTATCATGCTGCCAAATGCACGGGCAGGTGAACCCTACGATGTTCGACTGGAAATAGCGACCGATACAGGTGTTGAGGCAGAGATCACGGAGGTTAACTTCTCTCAGGACATAGGGCTGATATTTGATATCAATGAGCGACGCCTCCAGGGGACACCAGGGCAGAGCGGAGACTTTGAACTGACTGTGAAATGGTCATGCAGCTCACATCGTGATAATGAAAAAAAGTTACTTTTTGTCGTGAACCCTGATCCGAAAAGTCTCTGGAAAGTGATTGACCCGCCTTCTGATGCACCATTCTACAAGAAGAGTATCGACCACCAGAGTGTCTGTCGGTCAGGTATTCATATTGCCGGAGCAAGCCGTCGTGGACGCTCCCATGAACATGTAGGCTCTTTTCGTGACGACGATTATTACCTCAACTTCAGTGATGTATCCGGATGGAGTGTATTACTGGTAGCTGATGGCGCGGGGAGCGCTAAATATTCCCGGGAAGGTTCCCGTATCGTTTCTGAAACCGTTGGTAACTATCTCTTCAACCAGTTCAAGACTGAAAAAGGGCTTGAGATCAAAAACAGGGTCCTTCGCTGGAACAGTGAAGATCAGCGAGCAGTATGGGAGTTTATGAACCACCACTTCAGACAGGCAGCGGTACTGGCCGTAAACAATATCAGCAGTGCCGCAATTTTGGCTGAAGATAAAGTAAAGTCATTCTCAACAACTTTACTCGCGACCGTCACTTTTCGCGACGGTGCCGATCTGTTTGCCGCGTCTTTCTGGTTAGGTGACGGTGCGATAGCTGCATATGGACCTGCTGGCAAAGTCAGAGTGCTTGGGACACCGGATAGCGGAGAGTATGCAGGTCAGACGCGGTTTCTGGATGCCGATGCCGTCAGTGATGCCGGATTCAGTAAACGTATCAGTATCGGTAAGTGGAACGACATATCGCATCTGGTTCTGATGACTGATGGTGTTTCCGATCCCTGGTTTGAGACGGATAACGGGCTTCAGAATCCACAAAAATGGGACAGGCTGATGGCCGAGCTCTCTCCCCTACTCACAGACCCTGAACATGCCTCGGCACAACTGGTGGAGTGGCTTAACTTTTTCTCTCCGGGAAATCACGATGATCGCACAATCATTGTGCTCTGGTGAAATTAATGTGATAGCAGGTGGCTATTCATGGCAAATATAATTACATGCAAAACTAAGGATGGGAAAACCATTCAGTATGTCGATGAAGTCATCGGCTCTGGCTCAATGAAAGACGTTTATTTTTCTCCGGATAAATCATATGTCGTAGCCTTCTACCATAAACCTCAGAATGAACAGGCCCGGGAACGTATCAACATGATCACCGGGAGGTACCGGCAGAATATTTTTGAGCAGACGGGTGGAGATTACTGGAAAGGTCTCTTCTGCTGGCCCACTGATGTGGTTGAGCACGCTGATAAGGTGGGTATTGTTGTACCTGCTTACCAGCAGCATTTCTTCTTCCGATATGGTTCCAAAAACAATGATTTCCTCGGGATCAAAGGACGAGAAAAGGAAGGGAAATGGTTTGCCAGCGCGAACAATCAGAATAAATTTCTGGATCCGCGTGAACGTGGCAATACGCTTAACTATCTGAAGGTCTGCATCCTTCTAACGCGTGCAGTCAGACGAATGCATGCTGCGGGCCTGTGTCATAGTGACCTGAGTTATAAAAATGTGCTGATAGATCCGGAACTAGGCCACGCATGCATTATTGATGTTGATGGGCTGGTGGTTCCGGGAAAATATCCTCCAGACGTGGTTGGTACACCTGATTTTATTGCCCCGGAAGTGGTGAAGACAAGCCATCTCCCCAAAGACGATCCCCGCCGCGTATTGCCGAGTATCGCTACCGACCGGCATGCACTTTCGGTACTCATTTACATGTATCTTCTTTTCCGGCACCCGTTACGGGGAGGAAAAATTCACGATATCGATGATGAGGTCAGGGATGAGGCGCTTTCCATGGGAGAGCGGGCACTTTTTATCGAACACCCGACTGACAGAAGCAATGCAGTTAAAGTTAATCAGGTCTCATCGTTTTCGCTCCCGTGGGCAGATCCTCAGAAAATCCCGTACACCATTATGGGGCCCTACCTGAAACCTCTCTTCGACCGGGCTTTTATTGACGGGTTGCATGATCCGTCGAAGCGCCCGACAGCCGATGAATGGGAGAGCGCCCTGGTAAAAACCGTTGATCTCATCCAGCCATGCCAGAACAATGATTGTGACCAGAAATGGTACGTTTTCAATGGCAAGACCAAACCCGTTTGTCCCTATTGCGGTACACCCTACAAAGGCAAACTCCCCATCCTGAATCTGTATTCGTCGAGAAAAGCTGGCACTTTCAGGCCAGATGATCACCGGCTTATGGTGTGGAGCGGTCAGTCATTATATGCATGGCACGTCAACCGACTGATTGCTCCTAACGAACGAACCACCGATGAGCAGAAGAAAAGGGTTGGTTATTTCGTCTTCCATAATGACCAGTGGTGGCTGGTTAACGAGGGGCTTAGCGGGCTCATATCACTTCCCGATCGGAAAACGGTCGGCATTGGTGAAAAGTTGCTGCTGGAGGACAACACCCAGTTCATCCTTTCTTCAGAGGATGGTGGACGGCTGGTAGTGGTACAACTCGTGGTGAATTAACTGATATTCATCACCAGCAAAAGGTGGAGTGAGGTAAAACGTTATCAGGCGTTTTGGTATGTAAATCAGATAAGCCCTGCTGTACGAGCGGGGCTTATTCCAGGAGTATTTGTGGGGTAATGGATGTCTTTGTTGGTATGAAATTTAGCTTTACATTAACCCTGACCTGACATTGTTGCAGCGCAGAGCTCAACTTCACCTGACAGGCCACTCTGGGCCAGAAACGGAATTTTGGTGGTTGTCTGGCGAAAGATACCTCTGCAGAATGAGACAATCACCTTTAAACATGACCTTAATTTTAGCCATCACAGGCTACTGAACCCGGATCCGGTGAGTGCTCTTGCTCACATAAGAAAGAAGCATATAGAAGACCAGGCTATGCGTACTCATAAACTGAACAAGTCACGTAAACTATATCGCAGTGACAATACAACTACGCGGCATTATTCAATTAATCCGGGGGGGGAGTATCGCTGGGGGCGAAATCGTAAAAAAGCCGAAGACGAGCTGCTGGCAAAGCGCGAGACAATGCATGGCAGGCAAAAGAGAGGCCGTGACTATACCCCATTGTTTTACTTTCTCGTCAAACAGATTGGCCAACCGTGGGATAAGGTATTCAGCGAAGTATGTGGTCGTCTTGATACAACAGAGCCTGTTTTCTGGTTGGTCGCGCTGCATGAGCATCAGAAAAGAGATTTGGTACGTATCGGTGACAGCAGCTTTTATCCGGGCCTGTTTGTTGATGGAAATGGAATCTTACAACAGGTAAACCCTTCGATTACGGGAAAGGACGTTAAGGTAACTTGCCGTTGCTGTACCCACACCTATATGGGGGAACCAGTCCCAGGGAAGTATGAGTAACATCACCTGCTATCCTGCCCCGGACGAGCCTTCCATCAGCGCCGAGCAGTTTTCATACTTTGACCGGGAACAATAATGTCAGTGCATTGACTGCAGAGGTCTCGAATCCAAACTTTGTGTAAAACGCCACGACTTCGTCATTTAAGGCATGAAAGAGAAGCGGGCATTTGGATACCTGGTTTATCATTTGAAAGTCCATGAAATCGTCCGGTCTCTTCAGGGCGACATTTTCACTTTGGATAAAGAAAAGCGGCAGGCGTTAAGCCCACCGTAACTCACCGGAAAAAGTCATCCACCGAATCGCTCCATTCATGTCCGGACACAGACCAAACCTTGTTAATCGGGGGTGGGTATCCACTTCTGCAGTACCCATTTTTCCCCACGAAATCGAACACTGCATGCGGATATCCGTTGATAAGGAGCACGCACTTCTGACTGTCTTCAGACCAGCCGATTTTAACGTCTGAAGGAATGTGGGCGTCTGATATATCCTCGACATTGTAGATATGCACTGCATCAAGAATCGGGTTTCCTTCAAGGGACTCATCGAGCGCATAGAAATACCCGGTCCGGCCGTCGTCTTCAAATACGGCCGCCAGCATCCCCTCCGGTGCCAGGCTTTTTATCACCTGCTCTTCTCCCACAATGAGCTGAGCCTGTAGCGTCACTAAAATTGTCATACCGATGACTCTCCTTTCCCTGAATGTTTGGTAAGGCTACTTTCAAACTGGCAAGCAATCTACCATAACATCCCTGCGATGAATTCTCCCCTGACCTGCAGGCATTTTGTTGAAAAACGACTCCCGCTTAATCTGTGCAATCACCGTAGTTTCTGTTCTTCATTCAGTACTGAAGGACGTCCAACCCGCTTTCCGGCATCCCTCTTCCCTATACATGTCACTGTTTTCATAAAAGCCCGATCTACCCGGGAGGATAAGCACAGGAGCAGGAGTGGTCGATGGCAAGCCGTCCCAGGACAATGATCGGAATGACATCAGGTGCGTTGCGTCGGTATGTCCCAGGCACTGTCTTATGGCGGAAGCTACCCGAAGATAAACAATAATAACCGATGATCCGGTTCGTGTTTTCTGCGCAAACGGCATAGACACGGGAAATGCCGGTACTGTGGTTTCTGAGAGCCTTTGTCTTTAACCACTTATTAAGGGCAGGCACCTGGCAACAGAACATCAGCGATGTTATGTTCAGCCGTCAGGGATTCAGGCGCTCTCATTCCCATTGTGATTTGCGGTTCATCAGGTTATCGATTCGCGTCTTGCGCTCCGGCGTTATTGGGGCGTCAAGCTCCTCTATAAACGCCTTAAACTGGTTGTGATTGAGGAGAAACAGGCGTTGATCAAGCAGAATGTCCTGTGCTTCCCTGCAGGCGACCTCAAGCATAAAATCAGTCAGTGATTTTGAGACCAGGCTTGCGGCCATGTCGATCAGGTCACGCTGTGATTTTTTGGCTCGGATACTAATCGGAGCTTCACGAACGTCAGGTTTCATAGATACCCCATGTGTAGCAGATTTATATACAATTCAACTCTGTCACGCTTCGTCGGTTAGAAACACGAGCTGCATTGTACACTCATGCATCATTCAGGACTTATAAAGTTGTATCCAGCTGATAATGTCATCGAGTTGTTGGTTATCCAGTTGGCCGCAGTTTTCAAAAACAGCTTCAGCGACGTAGCCCAGCATTTTCTCGGTTGAAGAGCCTACACCAGCAACTCCACCCATACCCTGTCTGCCCTCATTTGTCAGTACTCTTCTGCCGCTGCAGGTAAGAAACTGCTTCGCTTCGATGTTCATTTATTATCTCCATAACAAAGTTGGTGTTAATTCTGTTAAAGCGTTCGCCCGTAAGGCCCGTTCCCCACTTTCGGTGACAAGCGTAAGAACAAGCCGCGTATCCACGGTATCAGCTCAGAGCTGTAACGAACAGCAGCCCCAGGGGAAATAGTCCAGTCAGAACCGGTACCTTAAACCGGATTGATGTCTACTGTATGCCATAAATGAGGGAAAACTGGCGATGGCCATTCTCCTGATTCTGATCGCCGGCAAGTGCTGCAGGCAGCAAAAGAGCATGCGTAAGACAACATACCCTTGAGGGTCCTGACCTTCAACGTGCCAGGCCCACCGCCCCCGCGCGGACGAAAAAAAGAGAAAAAATAAAAAAAAAGAAAAAAAGAATATGCCGAAAATGTGCACAGTCGCGACCCACGCAGAGCGTGGCACTCAGGAGCGGAGGCTTTGCAGGACTATAAGGCATGTTGTCTTACGTTTTGAGTGTGATAGTCCGATCCCACCAGCTTTCATGAATTGTCCCGCCGGGTGGACTGCTATAAAGTGCATACCAGCACTGCAGCCCCTGCCGGTGATGATGAATAATTCCGTCCGGCGAGTATTGAGCAAGACCTTCACTACGTATTAAAACCTGGAACTCCGGGATGACGATGCCTGAGGTGCTTTACCACCGGGAGTAAAAATTCGTTTATGGCGCCAGCAGCTGGTACCTGGCAGAGTTAAGTTCTTATCGCAAAGGATGATAAAAATGAGCCATGGCAAATGTGAGCCGACAAACACGAATGCCGCCGATTACAAGCTGTACGCGCGATTCGATGCTGGTGAAACGCTTGAAAGCGTTTTAGCCTCTCCACCGACCACGAAGCACAATAAAGTAACTTCTGAAGGAAACATCAGGACAGAACACAGAATGTGGATGGCGTGGAGAAAGAAGCATCCCAGACCACTCTGATTATCAGTGACGATTAATAAGGATAAAACATGCGAACGACAAGTATCACCCTGTGTCTGGTTTTGGCGAGTTTTGGTGTATCCGCTAAAATCCTTGCAGACCCAGACCTTACTTACCAGGCAAATAAAACGTGTGCTAAACGAGATGTACTGGAACTGAAAGTCCCTTTAGAAGCCAATAATCCCTCCTCCCCCACATGGGGTTTGGACAAGGGCATGGTGCAGGCCACAATTGACGCACTGAAAGAAAATCCAGACATCGCCCCGGCTGACTCTGTAGCCTGCCAACAGGCTGCAATAAAACAGTATCGGGCTGGGCAAAAACACTACAGTAAGCTCAGGTAGCTGCCGTGATGCCCACCAGCTGAAACCTGTGTGTGGTATAAAAAACCCCGTAGCGCTGGTGCAAAACAGACCAGCGCATTCCAGTTCTCAATCCCGTTCTGTGCTGTAGGCCCCTGTCGCATTCAGACCTGAATTACCGTGCAGGGAAACATGTCAGTAAGCCATCTGGATACAAAAACTGGTGGTATAGCCATTTTATCTTAATGCTAATGTATGCGTACATTAGCATTAAATTTATGTTATTTACCCTTCTCCCTTCCTGGATGCCTTAACCTGGGTCTGATAGTTGCGCTTTACCCGCTCAATTTCCGCCAGAGTTGCCGCCCAGTGCAGCCCTGCGGCGTGACGATATCTGGTTGCCATTTTTTCAACGGCCTCCGGAGTGCTGTCATCGCTGCGGTGCTGCCGTCCCTTCACCCCGAAAATTTCCACTATAAGCCACTGGCTACCGGTTCTGCCGAACAAGGCCTGACACAGCCGCCTCACGGCAAGCGGGGTCAGATCCGGGTCGGGATCATACGCGATGGTGGCAAAAATAAAACGCAGCATCTCTGAGGTTTTGTAGCGTTTTACCGCTGCCGCCAGCCGGGCAGCTCTTTGCGGCGCTTCCCAGCGGTCGTCGCTGTAACCTGCCACTTCAGAGAGATAGTCCTTCTCGAGTTGTTTAGCCGTGTAGCAACGTCCCCCCAAAAACATCCGCATAGCTTCTTTCGTTTCAGCTCTCACGAATCTTGTCCTCAGCCAAAGCTAATGTACGCATACATTAGCATTAGGTATCAGGTTAAACAAAAATCAGGAAACCGATCTGATTCAGTGCAGGTGGCCGTCTCTTTTGAATTATAGCTTTTGCGTTCTGGTATACAGGTTACCCCTCCCCCTCTTTTCCCGCTGGTCTACTGTAGTCGACACAAAAGACAGGAACCTCGGTATGTCCTGATAATGTTGTTTGAGTTTTAATCACGGAGCAGAGGGTATCGCATACAGTAGACACAACGCAGCCAGAATAACGCTCGATGCAAAATTTAGAGCATTGTCGCCTACAGTAGACATTCCTGGTATCGACACTGGTGCATCCCGTTCACGGACCATGGCAGAGCATCCAGTAGACACGGTATGGAAGGATGTCAGTCCTCACCTTTCCGTCTGTTTTGACTGTGTCGGAGACGACGGATGCGGTTATTGTTGATGCCTTTGGCCGTCAGGTGAATACCTGTCAGTCAGGTAACTCTGTCGTTACATTTGATGCCCGAAAATCATAATTACCACATATTAATCCGGGCATTCCGGAAAATTGTGCCTGCCTGAAGAGTATCAAACGATACCTGTCTCCCCTCCTCTGAATTATCTGCTCAGTCGAGAACCTTGACGCTCGGGTGATTCAGTTTCGGCAAATGGCAGCATGATAATGTCAGCCAACAGTGTGCTGGTGAATTTATTGTCGAGCCAGACGAATTCAGTTTGTCACTGCATACTGCATGCCGGGCAGAGGAGTGAACAAAGATCGAACCGAAACAGTTGCAGCGTCGTATGGAGAAAGAATGGGTTGGTTACAGGTGGTGCTTCGGCCTGTTTCAAACAGTGTCTGACCGGCTTCTGGTAAGTTTTCTCCCTTGCTGTCTGGTGATTCTGTCTTGCCGGGATTGTTGACTATTGATGATGATGTTTATCCACAGCTTAGAATAATAACAGAAGCTTAACTAAAGCTAAGAAAAGGACAAAAAAGACTAATAAAAGAATAACGTTTTAGTGAGGCCTTGAACTACGGGGCTCTCAGGCCATCTCTGTCAACGCTGGCGGGTATTCTATCATTGCTGGCGGGTGAACCATCATCGCCAGAGGGTATACCATCAACGCTAACGGGGCAATTATCATCGCCAGAGGGTAGATTTTATCAACGCCAGCGGGTAATCTGGTAAAAATATCCACATCCGGGATTTTATAAAATGGCCAATGATAACAATCAGTTAGCGCTAATCATCACTGAGCAAGATAAAAGTTCTGGTGAAGTTATACATTTGGTTCCTAACTCAAAACAGAGTATTCAACCTAAATCGCTACTGCGATTGGGGGTCTTTGTTCCGACAGTCAAGGATGGCAGCGACCCTATGGCACGAGGTCATGTCATCGATGCAACGACTGAGTTGTGTCGTCTTTCTTCTATCGCTGGAGAGGGGTACGAAAAGATTAGTATTTTTGGGCCCAGGCTTGATATGGATACGGATTTCAAAGTCTGGCTAGGGATCGTGGACACACTCGCCAACACATTTCTTGAGCCTGATGGGACTGTTAGGGTCAATTTTATTGATTTTGCTTTCAGTTGTGGGCTTGCTACAAAACGAGTTGATTCAAGGTTAAGGAAACGTTTTAGCGACTCACTGACACGGATCCAGCACACCCATTTCCAGTTCATCAAAAACTCAACAGTAGAAGGGAAAAAAGTAAAGATCGACATGAGCCTGGTGTCTACTTCTTACTATGATGAGGGAACCGATGAGGTCATTATCAGGCCAAATCCGGATTTGAATACTCTGTATCGTGTCGACGGGAAGACCCGACTTTACTTAAAAATATTGAAGACCCTGTCTCGAAAAGAATCAGCCCAGGCACTGTATCTTTATCTAGTTGAATTACCTGACCATTTTTATCGCATTGGATTCGACCGCTTAAGAGAACGGTTGCAGCTGACTTCACACAAAGGTGCTCAGAATGCGACGATAAAAAAAGCGTTAGAGCAACTGGATGAAGCTGGTTTTTTAAAATACACGATAGAAAAAAATCGTGGGGATTATGTACTGGTCATTCTTAGTCGAAACAAAAAAGTTACCTGAGTTATTTAGGTAAAATCAGTCATTTACATTACACACTGACTCCAGAGTGTAATTTTAAGAGTTCGGATTTTTAGCTAACGCAGCAAACCGAACCAGGTAATTACCCTCCAGGAATGAGGCTTTACACCAGCAGCGCCCTGTTTACCCGCCAGCGTTGAAGATGACCACCAGCAGCGACCACGCTTACCCGCCAGCGTTGAGGATGGTCACTGGTATCGCCCCTGTTTACCCGCCAGCGTTGACGGTGACCACCGACAGCGGCCACGCTTACCCGCCAGCGTTGAGGATGACTACCGGCAGCGGTCCCGTTTACCCGCCAGCGTTGAGGATGAGCACCGGCAGCGGTCCCGTTTACCCGCCAGCGTTGAGGATGAGCACCGGCAGCGGATCTGTTTACCCGCCAGCGTTGAGGATGAGCACCGGCAGCGGCCCCGCTTACCCGCCAGCGTTGAGGATAGCCACCGTCAGCGGCCCCGTTTACCCGCCAGCGTTGAGGATGAGCACCGTCAGCGGCCCCTTTTACCCGCCAGCGTTGAGGATGAGCACCGGCAGCGGCCCCGCTTACCCGCCAGCGTTGAGGATGAGCACCGGCAGCGGCCCCGCTTACCCGCCAGCGTTGAGGATAGCCACCGTCAGCGGCCACGTTTACCCGCCAGCGTTGAGGATAAGCACCACAGCGGTCCCGTTTACCCACCAGCGTTGAGGATGAGCACCTGCAGCGGCCCCGTTTGCCCGCCAGCGTTGAGGATGAGCACCTGCAGCAGCCCCGTTTGCCCGCCAGCGTTGATGATTAGCACCTGCAGCGGCCCCGCTTACCCGCCAGCGTTGAGGATGAGCACCGGCAGCGGCCCTGTTTGCCCGCCAGCGTTGAGGATGAGCACCGGTAGCGGATCCGTTCACCCGCCAGCGTTGAGGATAAGCACCGTCAGCGGTCACGTTTACCCGCCAGCGTTGAGGATAAGCACCGTCAGCGGTCACGTTTACCCGCCAGCGTTGAGGATGAGCGCCGTCAGTGGATCCGTTTACCCGCCAGCGTTGAGGATAAGCACCGTCAGCGGTCACGTTTACCCGCCAGCGTTGAGGATGAGCACCGGCAGCGGCCCTGTTTGCCCGCCAGCGTTGAGGATGAGCACCGGTAGCGGATCCGTTTACCCGCCAGCGTTGAGAATGATTCCCCTCCACCGACCCCGGTTACACGCCAGCTTTGACACTACCAGCGACTACAGTCGACATTAAAATCGCCGTGACCTGCTGCAGCGCGATATACGCCCGGCTGGCATCAAAAGAATTTTAACCAAACAGCACACATCCAGCGGTACAGGAGGCCAGGTTTAACCCGGGGCAGAAACAGATTGATCTATAGCGACTTGTTAGGATCATTTAGCAAAAACCAATCCCGAAAGGCCTGCTTGCTATCGAAGGTGGGAAGGTTATGTATGGACAAGTTCCAGTTAATGATTTTCACTATAAAAGACAAAAATTCAATTTCAGCCTCATTCAGTACACCCTCTCCTTTTTTCCGTATATAGAAGTCATACCATCGTTCGTAGGCGGCAACATTGATAGATTCAGATGCTTCCAGAAGCCGGGGGATATAATAAACCAGTTCTTCAAAGGCAATACTGCCTTGAGGGATATCAGAACGGCTCAGGCGACAAAGAAGGTTAATCGTGGCTCGAAGGTGATGCCACTGCTGTGCCGGGGAGGATGGGAGGGCGTTCATGCTTATCGGAAGTTCATGAGGAATTAAAGCAAGGATCTGATTTCCACTGGTAGACAGCTCACGCCGGTACTGGTGTAGAGTATGGTGTTTAACCTTCTTCATCATAGGATGGTAGATCCATTTTTTCGCTTCCTCAGAAACGAAAAGTAACTTTTCTATCGCATCCATCATCTTTATGCCTTCCCCATTCTCACGATATGGAGCGATGATACTTTCAATCCGAACGGCATCGATCTCCACCAGCGCCAGCTGGTCTGTTTGCGCTAACAGGTCTGGATTGGGCTGGATATCCTCCGACGTATCATTAATAAATATCCCGATTGTCGTATCGTTACATATCCCTGTGAGGTCAGCATTAAGGCCACAAACAATCCCACCACCAGCGAGATTTTTGAGGTTAACTATCCCTTTCTCCTTACCCTGCAGAAGATGAGGGAGAGCAAGGTATTTTTTTTCCTGTATTTTCACCTTTATGTATTTTTTTATATGTTGTAGTGTGAGCTCACTACAAACCCCTTTTACTTCTGTGCTGTGGCTAAAATGCCATTTTTTATTTTGACCCTGTTTGGCAATCAGGGAGGTCCCACAGATGAGGCAGATACAGTTACACGAAAGCCCATTTTCAACGCTGGCGATATCAACAATTTTATTTGAATCCGTATCAAATCCAAACGGGATCCATTTTTGTGCATTACGTCGCATGTATATTCCTCGTTAAAAATGAGTAAAGGAATTCTACATCATCCGTTTTTATCAAACCTGGAATAACAGCGTCTAATTACATTATTCATATCTCATCGGGGATGAGATGCCACACGGAAGCAGGTATTTTGTCATAGTTTTTTTTCATGTAGATCTCAGCCCTGCGGTGATCATAAGCTCCGTTCAGGCTGGTTATCTTATTTATATCCCCACCTTCATCATTTAATTTATCCAGGATACGCTCGAACACTCGGTCAAGGGTTTCAGTCGTACTGCACTTTCTGAACTTCAGGAGATAGGTTTCTCTCAGGCTACTGTGCGCATTTGGGCTTTTCAACAACGACGCTCCGGGGCATGTTCAAGAACACTGGGTATTTTCGAAAACAGTAAACGAAGTTCCACGCACAGGCAAGAGAAGCAATTTGATTAATTCACGTTCTGCCTGGATTTGAAAAAAAACAATGTTACTATACTGGTTATAAAAACAGTATCAGTGAAAAGACATGAGATCTTCCCATGACAGATAAAACCAAACTGGTTGCTATCTCACGAACCGATGACATGAGTGCTCTGGATGCACTCAAGCTGTTGCGGTTTCGCCGGTACAATACGGCCAGAAGTCAGTTAAGGGTCACGAGTGTCTGGTCTGCATGGTGCGCCAGGCACGGTCTGACCCCCTTCCCCGTCACAGCGGTTGATGTCGAGCGCTATATTAATGGGCTGAATGGATCCGTTAAAATGGCGACCATCTCTCATTTTATTGCATGCCTTTCAAGCGTAAACAGCAGCCTGGGTTTTCCAGACTTCCGCAACGTTCTGATAAAAGCACTGGTTCAGGTATGGCGGGCGCGGGAGAATGAGAAAAAAATCGTCACCGGTCAGGCCCTTCCATTTCTTATATCCGATCTCAATATTCTTCGCCGGTCGCTGCATAAAAGCGACGACCTGAGAGACATACGGGACCTTGCAATGATATGGGTTGGGTTTGAAACTCTTCTGCGTAACGTGGAAATTCGAAGGATTAAAACCGGCGACCTGAAATGGCAAAATGACACGTCCTGTTACCTTCTGGACGTCATGCGGACCAAGACAAGCCTTTCAAGTAACCTGACATTTCAGCTCTCACCACAATGCAGTCAGCATGTCAGACGGTTGATTGAGACGGTGGAATACACCGATACCGAAACCTTCGGGCACCGTTTTCTTTTTCAGCCTGTAAACATCCATACAAACCGATATTTCCCGTCCACCAGCAGTAAGCTATCACGGGGAAAATCCATAGACAGGATGCTGGTCAAAGCAGGATTCAGTGAGGGGTTACTGACGCAGCTACAGAATGAATCAAAGGTATCACGGGAAGATGTTGGTATGCTGTCCTCTAATTCACTGAACCAGGCATTTGCACGCCTCTGGGGGATTGCCGGGAAAGTCGGCGACAGTAACCGACAGTCCGGGCGGTACCGGACATGGACAGGACACAGTGTGCGTGTGGGGGGAGCCATAGAGCTGTTTAAGGCCGGGTACTCCCTGGAAAAGATTACCGAGATGGGGAACTGGTCTGATCCAAAGATGGTCTTCCGTTATATCCGTGGATATCTTGCCAGTGAAAAAGCCATGGTAAGCTTTATGCGTAATCATCTGGACGACATATAGATTTTACTGAGAGAAACGCCAGCACTCAGCAACATGTTTCTGAGCGCTGGTCACTTATGAACTTTTCAGATATTCAGTTCTTTCAAATCTGTCACAACAAAATCCCCTTTTCCTGAAAGACTGTCAAAATCATCGAGTGTAAATTCATGGGTGTGATACCAAATGACCCTGCATGTGGGGCAGGTAACAGGTAACAAATCTTCCGCTAATTTTTCGCTGTTATGGATAACCTCACCCATCTCGTTATGTTCGACAATATAACCACTTATGCAAAGGGTTTCGTACCCATGAGCACCGGTAACAATATGGGTAGCTGTTCTCTCACGAATTTCCCCATTAATTTTAATCTGCTCTCGAGTGGTAATCGTTCTTTTATTATTCATGAAAACTCCGGATGATATTTAAAAACGGCTGACATTGCTCCCTGCTCGGAATAATTGCGAAGGCAGCCAGGAAACCGGAAAATGCGTTACCCTGTGCCTGAATCAGTTCTGGTGCGTCTCACGAAGGAAAATGAGAGGCGATATCATGGATTATCCTTTTTGAGCAACTTTTTCTTCTTTTCTTTGTTTTTTTAATCTCCGTTTTTCCCTGAAATTTGCAACGGTATAGAGAGTGACTGATGCAATGAAATTCACCAGTGCAGCAAACTCTACTGCCAGATTGATCACGGCAGGTTTGACAGGAAGCCAGAGTGAGACAAGGAGAAGAAGGAACGATGTGATACACCGTAAGGCGTGTACATTAGAGCCTCCACTCTGGTTAATCATACCCGTACCGGAACAGATTTTGTTTGTCAGATAATTTAATCCGAATGCACAAACAGCAGTTACTAACAAGAAAATCGCGTAAGTCATTTTTCCTCCAGAGGTTTTAATCTTAATTTGACCACGTTAACCAGTTTCATTATTCCCGCCTCATCCGGTACGAAAATGTAACGACATCTCGGCCATGTTGCGTGTGTAAATATCTTACCAGCGGTGTTGATATTCAGAGGCATAAGCCTTTCAGTCTTACTCAACGGCATTTTCTCTATCGGGATCAACCCTGACTTAAAACTTTTTATCATTAAGTCGAGAGGGGTTTTACAATCTTTATTGCTCATCGTTTCTGTGTAACGGATCATCCCGGCAATCGTTACCTGTATCGTTCCTATATCAGATTCGAATTTCGGCAGCACCGGCCAGTAAGGAATTTCAAAATCCACACTGGTAAGCGCCTGTTCGTAACCCTGCTCATTTGTTTCTGCAACCGTTTTAAGGCCTGGAAACCGGGCGTGCATAAATTTGATAATCTTTACCACATTGGGCGTGCTGGCCTGACGCTGATATATCTCTGGCAGCCATGTGGACGTGGTGGCCCATGTCGTGGTGCATGCATAAGTTTTTTGCTCCATATGCCATAAAATAGAGGTGTCAGCCAGGAAGTGATGAACAGTCAACAGCTCGGCCAGCAGCCGATCTTCATCTGGATGTGTTATGGCATTTTTGAAACAAACCTGTACACGGAAACGTTCTTTTGCAGACAGAAAAGTGTTTCCCCTACTGACGGCCACTTTGTATAACCTCCTGGCCGGATCAGCTTCACAAATCCCGGTTAAAATCCGGCTCATTTTGACTCCCTGATGACTTCCACCAGCCCTATACGGGGCAGGACAGAACGATATTTTTCATTAAAATCGCCGCGCTTATGCCTTTCACCTTTTACGTAATTTTTTAACGGATTAAACCGGCCCGGTTCGCTGAACAAAATTAATGGTAAAGGCGCGCGAAAGTTGAGTTTGTACGGCCCATGAACATCATCTGGATCAACAGGACTGGTGTACCGGATATTGACGTTAACAGCAGGAAAGTTACTTTCCCGGATAAGCCGAAATTTTCTCAAATTTTCATCGTCATGACTCACTTCATCATTGAGCAACGACAGCATCATGATTTCTTCGGTTCGTTCCTGTTTCAGCCGTTCAACATCCTGTTTTGTCAGACTGATATCCGGCTGGAGCTCAGTTATCTCCCTGCGTAAGCGGTCGATAACCGTTTCCAGCCGGGTAAATTTATGAATGACAGGGATTTGCCAGGTGAACCCCAGGGAGCGAATTTGCTCAGTAACGATCCGGATATTACGGGACACCTGTAAAGTCACCAGCCACGGGTAAACCTGGTGCAGAATTTCTGACCGGGAGTCCTGGTAATGAGTGATAGCTTTTACAGCATCAGCAAATTTGTCACGAAGCCGGTTGATTTCGCCCACCAGCGACATCACCTGATCATGATTGTTTCTGACCACAACGAACCCGGGATATTTTCGGGTGATTTTGGTTGAATAATGCTCATCCCTGACATGGACTTTATCAACCCGCTGCTGCCGGTAAATATCCACCAGGGTGTCGACGTCGGGTACCGAATGAGTCACATTGATTTCCTGTGGAGGATTCAACTCCTCAACACTACGGGGCTCCGGGAGCGTGGCAAGGTAAGATGAGCCGATATCGCTGTGACGGAGTAAACTGTGCAGCTCACCGAGTTTGCGTAGTTGCTCTTCGTTGTAATGGGCAAAATCAGTATTCATATCGTCTCCCGTATCGTATTCCTGAACGTGCGACGGTAATCGTTAAACAAACGCTGGTAAAGACTTAAACGTCAGCCATACAGGCTGGCGTCGCCCGTCCCTGCATACTCTGACGAGGCGGTAACGGTTTTTCTCCATCGTGACCAGCCAGTACCCATCGGAGACAGGGCGGTCGAGAGTGACCAGTTTTAACCCGTAAAAACCCATCGAGGTAAACAAACGCCCTTCCCGCTCCCGGAAAGAGACCGTGAAGGACGGGAACAGAAGCCAGAATGCAGTGAAGAAGACATACCAGGTATACGGAACAGTCAGTTGTAGAATTTCATAGTTCCTGACGGTAGCTGTGACCAGGCCAAGGCTTAATACAGCAGCAATGCTGGCATATACTTTGAAAGACGCGCTATCGGAGTTTTTCCAGGTAATACCACTAATACAATGCACTTTGCTCATCGCCTTGCCTCAATGTAGTTGTCTGCGCACTTTCATCCGGGGAAGAATTTCTTTCTCCCACAGAGACCTTGCATTCCCATGGCCCCCCAGGAGTTGCATTGCACAAACCCTGTTAAACACGGTCACTTCTTTCCTGATTGCCTGGGTTTGGCTGTCAGTGAGCTCAATGCATTCCGGTACCAGCTGCATAACACCGTTCATCATTTCGGCCTTTATGAGGCCTGGACCGTCTTTAGGGTCGGCCTCACAGGATTCCTTTACATTAAACCCGAATGAACAAAGAAGCTGGCCCTGTGCCTTAGGCCCCATCTGGACCCCCCGGCTATCGACGGTAAAGCGGACGATCGCGTAATCCCCTCCCTGATCGCTGGTTATGTTTCTTACCAGCATGCTGACCGGAGTCATATGAAGCCAGCTGTAGATACCCAAAACAATTTCTTCTTTTAAAATCATATTCAATTTACTGGTTCTCATTTTCTAATTTATGAATATGAAAACATAAAAAAAAGCTCTGTAAAGCCCTAATCTGTAGAAAGCAAAGGTTTGGTGGCTTTTAACTTGTACTCAATAAAAATTCCGGCTGCATCTGCAGCTGTTATTTCAGACAATATGGCATCAATGATTTCCGGCTCCGTGATGTTATTGAACCCCTGCTTACGAACCATCTCTTTAACGCACTCAAAACGTCGGGCTGTTGCCGGGTCGATGACAAATGTATTTAGATGCACATCATCGCATACGCCAGACGTCTCATTTAGTTTCATGTTCACTCTCCAGATCAGGGATGAAGTCAAAGTTGTACGCAATCGCTTTTTCAGGTGATTCACCCGCGATGAGTTTTAACCAGGAGTAAGAGTCTTGCTGGTTAAGAAAAATAACGAGATACCCTTCATCCGCACTGTTTCGCTGTTTAATGAATTCAATCTCATTATCCATTCCGAAACCAAATGGCCCATGTATAACACGCGACTTCTCTGGAAGCATTGAGCTGAACATTGATACCACGACTTCCCTCAGCTCCAAATTTTGGTGCGCAATAAAAGCCACTCTTTTACCTTCCTTAACGGAAGCTACAATTCGTTTAACACTCGACTTCACGTTATAGCGATACACAATCAACCGGAGCCGGGTCATGCAGAGGAAAATAATACATACGCAGCTGACAAGAGCCCCATAAGCTGAGCCTTCAATGAACCAGTTAAGGAATCCCAAAACAACCAGTCCCAAAAAAGTGACTATACTCAACAGGAAAATATAAAAGTTAATTTTACGGTCTTTTGGATACCAGGTTGATGCAACGGCTATGATAGCCATTACGCCGACTAATGCATACATTG
This sequence comes from Klebsiella africana, assembly GCF_020526085.1. Lineage (NCBI taxonomy): Bacteria > Pseudomonadati > Pseudomonadota > Gammaproteobacteria > Enterobacterales > Enterobacteriaceae > Klebsiella > Klebsiella africana. Next base: position 119,962 of record NZ_CP084875.1, read on the forward strand.
AAAGATCAAACGGGTTACTCATCGATAGTCTCGCAATCGTGCCCAGGGCAGCCCTTGACAGGTGAAAATTCAGGGCATTCTTGAGTAGTTATAAGTCGCTCACCGGCGTTAAAACGTATTTGTAAGTCACTACGTAAAGCTTCTGCATTCTCCCCCCCCAAAAGGTAGAGCAGAAACTCATCATCAGCCAAAAGTAACTTTTCCAGGTCATAGCACTCGTGTTTGTAGTCCATCATTCCTCCTTGAGACTATTAAATCACAGAGGAAAGACAAATTTTCTGTACTAAAGGGCTAAATCTGGAAGATCAAGTAAATTTTTTGGCAAAAAAAAAGCGCATAAAATATGCGCTCTTTTTTTAATAGACAACAATGGGTAATTAGTTCATACGGAGCATATGGTTCTCAACTCTTGCTATGAAGTTACTCATTGAGGGAAGGTTTAACTCGTCTCCTATGCGTTTACAGTCAAAAAGTGACTTTGCAGGGGAAAAGTTAAAGCCTTTATTATTAACAAACTCTAAAATCTCTTTCAGATAGGAGTTTTTACTTCCGGCACTGAAGGAGTTGAGTAAAGGCCCACGATCTAAAAGTTCACCTGCTGCTTTTTTGGTCAACTTAATACCTTGTTTACTTATCATCTTACAATGATAGTACTCAAAGCTTTCACTACCTTCCCAGTCTAGAGACCTGGAGGAGTGAAACTCAGAAAGCAAAAGCAACATTGTGCCATGATCACGAACAACATATAAAAATTCAAAATTACCATTTATCAACGCTTGCTTAACTAAGCGCAAATCTATCTCTATGTCGTAGTCATACCAGGGGCTATTAACGAGAGAAGCGGAATGCTTCAGAATGAAGTGTTCCTTAACCCAGTTAAAAACCGATTCGATATCATAATCATAATAAACGTTCATAATTAGCTCTCCTAAAGTAAAAAAGGGAGAGCCCCACAGGGAGCACTCTCCCTGTATGGGTTATGAAATTATTTAATCAAGTCAAAAAATCTTTCTTCCAGTTTGCCTGGGAAAGCTTCATGACCCTTGAGCATTAATACATCATTCCAATCGACACCTTTCGCACCATCAGGTATATCCAGTTCAGGCAAATGAATCTCAACCCGGACTGTTGCTTCAGGATAGCGTTCAGCAAGTAAGGGCTCCATACGGCTCTTGAGAACACGTGCAGCGGACTCGCCAGCTGAATTACCGGTGTTTGGATTTACCCGATCTTTATCTGCCCAAATCGACAATTCAATAAATTGGCAATCAGAAGGTGGCATTAAATACTCAGGTATTTCCAGCATTTCCATAAATGTTGAACTTGAAGATGCCCAGCAAGGAATTGAAGTCGCCTCAGTTACTGATAGCGCATTCTCAATACCTTCACTAACCCCCAAAAACCATGATTTTGTTTCATCACAGTAAGTTGGTTTAAATAACTGCATCGAACCACCATTCATCTGGTAGACCGGTTTCATCATTAACTTTGGGTTTTCAACATCAGCTTTTTTAAGTCCATCATCAGTAAGATGAGTTTTATGGATAGTGCAATTGCGACCGAATTTATCGTTAAAAATAGCAACCATCGTTGGATGAAAACTGGCTGGCTTATTAGAACCGGGCCAGTATCTCATCCTAGCATTAAACCCCAGACTAGCTGGAATTTTTGTGAGCATCCGTTTTATACCGCGCCCTGATAGATATCGAGCAACCAATGAATCGGGTGTCACAAATTTTGTGTATTTATACACGGCTTCTAACTTATTTATACGACTAAGTCTCTCTTCCTCACCAATATCTGAAAAAGATTGAGCTTTTTTGTCATAAAGAACAATATTAACACGGTCGGCTTCAGTTAACTTTCTATCCTTGGAAACACCAAGCATTTCAAGAATGTTTTTTGCAGCCTGCGTTTTACTAATGCTTTTTAGTTCAGCAATTAAATCAATGCCATCAATAAAAGTATTATGGGGATAATCCTCATGAATGGCATGAACACTTTCTAGCGTCCTATCTTTAAATCTGAATTTCGTTTTGCCACTACCAGTAAACGGGCATTTGACAGAACGTGGAGCTTTTTCTAAAGCCTCCTGAAACTCAGGATAGTACGTTAATACATTACGCCATCCACCCAGCTGCTGCACATGAGATTTGACAAGGTCAAAAGTTTCTTGCGCGTACTGCATAGGGGTTTTAGCCGGTGAATTATAATTTGTAGAATGACTCATAATACTCTCCTAGCTGACATTGTGGGTTTCACAATGCCTACTGCAATGCAGATAACATTGAGAAACCCACAACGCAGAATGAAAGAAGTGCCACGAAGTGGCACAATCATTTATAAGACTTCGAAACCATTAGCAATATATTTCGCCACCAGTCTTTCAACTGCTGAATCCATTGCTTCGGAATTGTCTTCGGAAAATGTGGCATCACGAACTAATCGTTCAACCGGCATAATTCCATTAACAACTTCCCCTTCTGTGACGTATACCTTGGTTCCAATCATCCCACTGTCTAATTGACGAGAGTCAACGCGAACACGTTTAATATACTTATTACCTTTCATATGTTTGCTCCTTAAAGGCGAGCAAACATACCCATGCGGGTATATAAGCCCGCTTGGGAAGATAATAGAAGTTAAACTAGGCTTCTGATTAAATCTTTATACAAAGAATTTAATTCAGAGATATCGTTTATTTTTTTAAAATAAACACCATCAAAGCCTAGAGGTTTATCAATGCCATAACCGACACAAACAATATCTATGCCATGTTTTTTAGCATTTTTAACTGCTGAGCATACATCATCTATTGATTCAGATGGGTCACCATCAGTCGCAATAAAGATAACTTTACGTGAGAAATTCAAACGTGAGAAATATTCCACGCATGAATTAATCGCTGTCGCAGTTGGGGTATGTAATCCGCTAGAAACATTTTCATAATTTGAAAAGCAACTAGATACAGATTTATTAAAAAACTTAAGTATATCTATATAACCTTCTTTTTGAACTGGATAAACAAGATCAGCAACATCAATATTGTTCACCGATTCACAAGCAAGGGTAAATGCAAGATTTGCTTTTAAGGCTAAAACTGATACGTCATGCATTGATACAGAGATATCACGCAGGTTTATTACACCTACATCAGACCTTTTGTATCCCTCCCCGTTTTTCTTAAACACAGAAGTTGCACCCATAGGTACTTCAACAAGCTTTCTACTATGAATACGAGATCCACGATCAGTTAGCCTGTTGTTACGCCGTACAGTTTGCTTATTTAAAGAAGAAAGTAACTTTCTTAGCTCACGAGAGTGAGCTAGAGCATTATTATAGTCCTCCTCGGTCAGAGTGATAAAACCAAAACGAAAACCAAAGTTTTGAATTTCAGCATCACTGAAAGAAGATGCCATTTGAGATATGGATTTTTTTATAGCTTCATGAAAATCATGAGAATTATCCTGTTCAGCCTCTGTGTCTAGGTATTCATCAAGATCTTCAATCGCCTTTCTTAATTGCGCTGGTGAGAAACTTTGTGTTGTACGTGCAGAAGTTACAGAACCATCAGAGCCGTCAGAGCCGTCAGAGCCGTCAGAGTCATCAGAGCCGTCAGAGTCATCAGAGCTGTCAGAGTCATCAGAGCCGTCAGAGTCATCAGAGCCGTCAGAGTCATCAGAGCCGTCAGAGTCATCAGAGCCGTCAGAGTCATCAGAGCCGTCAGAGTCATCAGAGCCGTCAGAGTCATCAGAGCCGTCAGAGCCGTCAGAGCCGTCAGAGTCATCAGAGCCGTCAGAGTCATCAGAGTCATCAGAGCCGTCAGAGTCATCAGAGTCATCTAATCGGTTTTGTTCTTCTTTATCTTTTAGATCATCACGTAACTTTTCTAGTTCTTCATATAGTTTCAATCCTAACTCACATGCCATAAGAGTTGAATTAACCCCTGTGGCTTCGAGAATCAAAGAATCAAAACGGTCTTTCATGTCGAATAGAACAGTATCAGCAAGAGCAAAAAAATCATTCAATATTTCAGGAACGCCTTCTTGCCCAAGCTGATTTACACGAAGCTTGTTTAAAATATACATTTCAATGTAGGAAACGATATTAGAACCGTCACCAGTCATGTTTCCATCACTAACCATAAACGAATACATTTCAGCAAGCATTACTTTTGAAAGCGGAAACTGATTACCAGTTTTCTCTTCCATCTGAATGTCTTCGAAGAGGTTAATAGAACGATGAAGCCTCTTAAGTTTTATTTCCGCTTTTTTCTCCTCTTCTTTAGAGGAAAAACTAGCGGTTCCGTCAGGCATTATACATTCGAAGCCAGGTTGTTTTGATAAATATTCATTTTCAAAATCAACAGTAGTTTCGATTTCTGTATAACGATTATGACCACCTTCATGACATATCCAGCCGCTACATAGCTTCCAGTATTTGTCATTACTAAAGTCACCGTTTGGTAAAAAAATAGTTTTAGATCTCATGTTAATGCATGGTGTTGCATGTGGCCCCAAAAAAAGAACATTGAGTTCAGGATCAGCACCAATCACACGAGCAAGATTATCTACAGCCAACTTACTACGAATAGAATTGTTTAGCTTAATAGTCATATAGCACCCATAAAGTTAAATGGGCTCACCCATGTGGGTTTGCCCACAAGGGATTAGAAGATATCAAAAATTAAATGGAGTCGAGAAAGTTACTTTTTTCTGGACTACATCATTATTTGAGACCGGAGTTATCGAAGAATTAGATGTCTTAGCAGGAATACCATTTCCAGTAAAAGGATCAACGAAAATGGAACCAGTATTATTAGCCAAATTATCATCTAAATCGTTAAAACGATTTTTAATTTCGGCAATAAAACCTGTTACAAGATCGTCACCATCCATAATTCTGTTCAAACGATTCGTATCACTTAGCAGTAATAACCATTCGCGAAACAAACTCATGTGAAGGGGGGAATCCAAATTACCAGAAGGAAGATGGTTTAGTACGCTTTGGATAGAGTCAGCAATTTTAGTTGCACGATCATCCAAAAACATAAAACTTACAACCTTATCTTTTAAATTTGACAGTTTTTCTACGAAAGTCTGGTCAATTTTAGGTTTTGTGCAGGAAGCATAGATAGATTCAGCAGTCAGAGCAATATCCTGTATTAAACCAACTGAATAGCGGTCTCCTAAATCCTCTCCATCAATTGACATTGGTGTGAAAGGGATTGGATGGCTAATCTGGAAAAGAAACGATTTTTCGAAGTCATCTTTAGTCATTCTTAATTTTTCAATTAATTCTGCCAATTTAGGACTTCTGTCTTTTTCCATCTGAATGTATTCTTCATAACGCTCTAGAGCATTCTGAATGCCTTCCTTGAAATATTCTCGGACGGCCTCTACTTCAATCAAATACTCTTCCAACTTAGAGGTTGGCAGTATATTCATGGAGCTGAAAGGAATGCAGTATTTACGTTTGAGATTACTCAATCTTGTATGAACAGCGCTTTTAAAGTTCAAAGCCTTAGTAGAAATCCATTGGACTTCAACCTTACTCACACTCGATTGGTCCGATACTTCATCTTCATCAAGAAACTGTCGAATTTCATTCGTTCTACGGCGACCCTGACATCCTTCGACATCTACCTTAATAATAACGGCACCATCTTGTAATTCAGGATTGCGGTCGATGAAACTTTTTACAGTGTTACTGATTTGAGTGGTATCAGCAATAGCAGCGATTTTGATATTAGCCATGATATTTCTCCAGTATGCACCGGAAAAATATCTCCCAAAGGGAAAATATTTCCCGGTGGGGGGGTAGGTAAAATTTAAATAAACGTATCAATTACAATTGTGAAATTGAACGTGATACTTCTTCCGGGAAAAGTTGCTCAAGCAAAATTTCAGCTTTACTACATGCTTCAGAAGATAACTTAGACGTGAATGCAATTTTAAACCCAACAGAAATTTCTTCATCAAGGACTTTGGAGGTAGAAATCCATGAAATCAATTCACGAATATCCATCACCAGTTCGTCATCTTTCAGATTGTTAAGTTCAAAAGCAACTTTTGCAAACATTCTTAAACATGAAGGTTTCAAATCAGGAAAATGAGCCTCAGCTGCACAATACATAGCTTGTTCATCAGGTCGAATCATCGGCAATATTAAAAAACGCTTAATAAATGCAGAGTCTTGGGACTGTGATGAAGCGAAACGCATATCCTCTCCACTCATGTTAGTGTTAGCTGTACCAATAAAGCGGGTGTAGCGATTTGCATAAATCAACTCGCCACCTTCTTTACCGGTTGCCCACGGTTTACGCTCAAGCGGCATATGAAGCTTAGCTGCCGTATCTGGGTTTATTTTATCTATCTCATCAAGAAGAATGATATGCCCATCACGATAGCCTTGCACAAGGTCACTATAAACATACCGTGTATTTCCATTTTCTAGCGTTCTCATACCTTCAAGATCATCAATCGATAACTCATTGTTGATTTGTTTGATGGTGATAGGCCAGTTCAGCATATGGCTGATATATAATGCTAACTCCGTTTTACCAGATCCAGATTCTCCTTGCAGGCAGATGCCAGCAGTTACTTCATTATTTAAAAGTAACTTCACCATACGGCGTAGAGTGACCGGATTTGGACGATATTTACTGTTTAACGGAGCACGAAAAGGAGTAACTCTTTTGAAAATAGGTATAACGTCATTTTCTCCAAAACAGTCAACATTAAAGTGCTCGTTTGCACGGACAATAATGTATTCCTCTTCATCTTGATATTCTATAGCCTTGGTTAACTCATGAGGTTCGAAATATTTAATTTCTAAGTCAGAGTTAACATTCAAAGTTAGAATATTTGCATTGTTGTTAGCAGTAGTAGCGGGTGTCATATATAACTCCGTTGGATATTTATGAAATTAAAGGTTTTTGATAATGGCTTTCGAAGTGCTGAAAAGTAATCCGTAATCAAAACCGTATACATGAGATATTACCTTACATGCATCGGAATATAACCACTCAACATAATCCACAGCTTCGGTTTTAAGAACATAAGAATCGGTATTCTGATCCAAAGTCCAGGCACCATTTTCACTTAGATTTTCAAGGATAATCATTTGCTCATCGAAAATCTTTTTAAAGAGTTTCAATCTGTCAGCTATTGACCATTTAATGATCAATGATCTCCTTGTATAACAATATCTATCATCTAAGAAATCTGACCATTTAATCGGGCCTATAATAGGATGAGAAAATGTTAAGTTGTCAGTTTCTAAAGATTTAATAAGATCTTGCCTTGACTCTCTTGAACGTATTGCAAGAAGAAGTCTTGACTTAATAAAATCAATAATTTCATCTGGGTCATATCCGAAGCGATGACACACAATTTGAAATTGTTTAGTACAATACCAATCTAACTCCAATTTTAATTTCGGTGTTAGATATCGAAACCCATTGGCATCAATTTTATAGACCATCGATTGGTCTATATGGTACTGAACGGTTACAAAAGATGACTCCATTATTTTATAGAAGAACGTACATATATGTTCATCTGTCCAAATGAAATCATCTAGCTCTTGATAATCATGGTTCGGTACTTTGTTACCATGATCTTCAACGATTGAGTTTGATTCCACAGGTATATATACCTTTTCTTTAATTCCCTCATCCTCAAAGAAGAATCTGAAACTAAGTTGGTTTTCATTCTCAATCTTTCTTAATTTACTACTTAAATGCATGATAGGTTTCTCCATAGGAGAAACCCAAATGGGATTTCTCCCAATAGGGGTTAAAAAATTATTAACGTGTTAAGAACCTTGAACCGCCGAAACCTTCAATAGGCTTAGGAGCTCGGTGAATCAATTTCTGGGCCTGGACTCTAACAACCGTCAATTCACCAGAGTGAACTTTATCAGTCACCAGACAACCAGTTATCATCAGGTTATCGCCTCGAATAATCTCTTTAAACTCCTTATCATACAGGTCTTGAGGTATTTTCACTTGGATCGATGAAACTACCATTTCTATTTTACCATTTCTTTCCATTTCCTGTTTGTTATCCAGTATTAGCATAATAGTGTCATATTCATTACGAACAATCACCTTATTAACCTCGCCGGAAACGCAAACAGTATTTATGTGATTTGTAAACATGTTAGGCCTCTTTTAAAAAATAAAAAGAGACCCAAAAGGAGTCTCTTTTTCTCCTTGTGGATGTATGATTAAACTGCAAAAGTTCGAGATGTCTAGTCCTTATTATTAAGTTCAACTTATAAAGCCACACTTAAGGAATAAGATTGTCATCTGTAATAGCTAATGAAATTCATAACACTGGCAAATCCGATATAGAGAAAAGCAAGACAAGCAGCACCCTTGAGCACTCTTGATACCGTAACATCTAACCTCTTTCCAATGCTATTATTTTCAACAGTTTTAATTTCTTGCGCTTGATTTGTTTCCATAACTGCTTTGGCTTTCAATTCATCATCTTTCAATGATGCTTCAAGCTTAAGCAATCGTGGCATTAAATCAGCAACTACAAAATCAAAACCATTAACTTTGTGAATCATCATTTCTTTAAAAGTTAAGTCATAATGCTTATCTTTAAGGCCAAACTCCTTCATCAAAGGCTTCAATTTACCATACAGATCATTGAGGTCATGATGACGAGATTCAACTGTTTCAACAAAGTGCTCACGTTTATAAAACACATGCACCTCATCAATAACCAGATCAAGCCATTTGCTTACTTTAACAGCTCCGAGTTTCATCAACTTATCTTTACCGAAGTTAAGAGTTTCTGACGTAACAATGGAGCTAATATTCAACTCAATAAACTTTTCATCAAGAGATGATAAAAAGGCATCGAGCGTTTTTTCACGTGGAATATCGGGAAACTCTTCAAGAAGTTGTTCAGCCTCATCGAGGTTGATCTCCTTAATGAAAACATCACCGACATTAACGCTGTAGATTACAGAACGTTCACAACCAACTAAATGCTTCAGTTTAGAACTTTCTTCAAGCGCCTTTAACTCGATTACGCGGCTTACAGACTCAGTCATATACCAGACGTAGGTCTTATCGTTATCGGTGCCCTTTTCTATTTTAGAGATATCACTACCAGTATTTGATGGTGGAATTTCTTCACCATAAAATGCTTTGGCATGAGCCATCAAAATTGAATCTTTTTCAATTTTTCTAGCCGCCGGGCGTGATGGTTTTGCTGATGTTGATGTTTTAGCACGAGTAGCAGTTGTAGCGTTAGTTTTAGCAGTAGTCATTTTATATACCTTTAAATTGTTAATTAATTCAATAGAACCGTATGTCAGTTCTGGTTGAAATTGGCGAATGCCGTCGTTTATCACCCTGAAGCAACAAACCGCCTGAGTTTATACTTTTCTGGCATTAGAAAGTCCGTAGAAAGTTACTTTTAAAAAGCAAATTATCTACGATTTGTTGGAACACAGATGTGAGTCATCGCACCAGCGCCATTCTTTTGTAAAGAGGCTCTGGTGTCGAAACTCAAAAATTGAGCTATCCATTTATGGATATCTTAGAAGAGATAAAGGTATTAAACTAAAGCTATTAACAAATTTATACATCAACCATGATTCATTGTAAACACATATCTTCACTTCCATCAATACATGAGTTTTCTTCTGATAATTCAACTACTTTCGGGAACGACTCCGTGATGAACGCTGATGGTTTTCCATGCCAGGTTATGTAAAGTTCAAGCTCTGCTCTTGTCATACCAACAAAAAATAAACGTCGTTCCTCTTCTATACCTTCATCACCGATAACTTTTGGTGAGGGTATTTGATCATGGTTGCAGTTAATGATTAGTACTTTTTTCCATTCTAGCCCCTTGGAGCCATGGAGCGTGCAGAGACATATGCCGCTTTGCTCTGTTTCACTTGATTCCTTCTTGTTACCCATGGTCATGCCAGCTGCAATATTTAGCATCTTAAGCCATCCATCTTTCATTGCCCAACGGTAACATGACATTAATGAGATCCGGGTTACTGACGGTTCACCTTTCGTATTGGACATCTTATACCCGGCCATTTCTAACCATTCTCTGATTTTTTTAAATCGGTTTTCAATTTCTTCTTTGATACGTGTATCAGTCATCATCATTGCCATGTGCTTGTGAAGCGTTTTGGTAAGAACTGATACATCAGGGGGTAATTCAATTTGTTGAAAAGTTACTTTTCTGGAACTCATCTGCTTCCAAACAGTGTCCAGAATTTGCTCATCTTCATTGAGGAAAGATAGAACTCGTTTCATAAGTCCGATGTTACTTGGCTGTCGGAAAAAGGAGAAGAGGTGAAGGATGTTGCTTGGTTCTAATGCTTCCCAGAAGGATTTCCCCCCTATCCTCGAAACCGGCACTTCAAGATAACTTTCCATTTTGTCGAGCGTGGTGTTGTTTCGGCTTAAAATAGCCCAATCATGTGGGTTTTTCTCTACCAACCCCTTGATCACTTCAAATTGGTCTTCAGCGTTATCCGATCTTATAAAAGTTACTTTTCCTTTGTCCCCATGCCTGCCTGATACAAGACTCTTTTCATAGCGGGCTTTGTTCTTCCTGATCACAGTATCAGCAAATTTTAGTATCAATGGTGCGCACCTGAAACATTTGGTCAGGTGAAAAACGTTTGGGTTATACGTTTTATCGAATTGACGAAAGATTTTAACTCCCCCTGCATCTCTGAAGCTGTAGATTGTCTGGTCATCATCTCCAACGATAGTGGTGTTAATGCCTCTCTTCGCGTGCTCAGATATCCATGTGAACTGAATACCATCAGTGTCCTGTACTTCATCAACAATCAGATGGGTAATACTTAAAGGCCTCATTTTATCTGCACTCAACATGCCCACTACGTACTTTGAAAGCGAGTTAAAATCTGCAACATTATCCTTTTTGCAAAATCTCATGTACTCGTTGTAGAAAGCCACCTGGTCACGAGTATATTTAATCCTGATAATGTCCGGGTTCAGCTCACGGCCAATACCGTCAATGAATGGCATGATGTCGTTCACACTTTCATGATAGTTCAGATGCTTTTGTACACGTGATACCATAGCCATCTGCTTGTGACCTATCAAAAGCCCCCCATTCCAACCGGTCTGGGTTACCATTTTTTTTATAAACCCATGAAATGTATCGACTTCTATTCGGTTGATAAACTTTGGTTCTATCATTTTTTGGAGGCTATTTTTTAAAGAGTCAGTTGCTGCACGGGTAAAGGTCACCAGTGATACCCTGGCCAAAGGATGGCGTTGAAAAATTGCTTTTGTTCCCTCCTTCATCGTGAATGATTTGCCACTCCCAGGACAAGCAATCACCATCGTGTTTTTATCCATATTCCGTATTACACGTTCTTGTTCTTCAGTACTTGACGACATCTTAACTCCCTCATGTTTCTGCATAGATCATGTCACATTCAGGAATTTTTTTTTGGATATATAGCCTTTTTTGAGTTTTTTTCATGATTTTATATCACCACCAATACATATTCTTGTCTATGTCGAGTGTTTATCAATCAATCATGAAATTTATGGCTACTTACACGTCTTAGACACTCATGGCTTATGCCTGTTATTTTTAATGGTATCTAAAATACCCCCTTGCACCGGTGTTTTATTATGAAATAATCAGTTTAAACAAACCACTGGGACGCACTAATGAAAAGAACACTGACAGCTGTACTGGCCTGCTCTCTTCTTGCAGGATGCGCAACACAACCATCGAGTCCAGAAAATCGCATGTTCACTAAAGAACACGGTGTTTATTGGCATGCAGATCCAAAAAAATCCCTCGCCGCGAATGCGTATTCCCTGGCTGGGGTTCAGGTAAATGTCGAGGAAGCGGAGAATGCTTCGGGAGGCGTTGATGAAGGTCTTGCCTCCAAGATGCTTTTGAACACTGCTACTGGAGCAATCACCGGCGGACTTAAAGCAGGTATTGGTATGTTTACGGCCTCACTATACAGTGAGGCGGATGCTGAGTACCTGCAGGTGCCTCAATTTGTTGTTTTTGTAAAGAACCCACACAACCTTCCGATCGACGATTCGACACTAGTTAAGTCTGGCGCATCAATTATTATTGAAGCCCTCAAGGATATACCCAAATATAATAATTCGAATTATGACAGTCAGAAAGTAGCACTCAATCAATGTGTCGTCGTCAAATCTGTCATAAATAAATGGGATACTTGTGATACACCTTCTGCTGTAACTGGCGCAGGTGGCAGTGGCAAAGAATTTCTCACATTCCAGGTCATACGCCCTGCTACCGGTGATGAACTATCAATTTTAAACTTGCCGAAGGGAAATTATTCAATCATTCGCTATATGGGGTTTGTTCCTAAAGATTTGGTTTTCGATACATCTTCGTTTCCTGGTTTTCGGTTGATGCCTCAAGACTCACGAACGTCTCCTGGCTTCGCAAGCGTAACTATTAACGGAAAAGAGTACTATTTCATTAAAGGTAGTCTTGGACAAAGAGGTTTCCCTCTCAAAAAACACATTGGATAAAAATACATAAAAAAGCAAAGCAACTATTAAAAAAACCGGGTTTCCCCGGTTTTTCTTTAATTTATTACAGCTCCGGTAACAGGGTCAGTGTAGACTGTCCCTACTTCACAAATTGCAGGTCTCGGCAAGTACGAGCAGTCGACATTCTCTGCTTTAAGTGCCTGAACATTCTCCTCTCTTGCCTTCGTCATATTGACATTACCACCCATTGATTCTAAAGCTCGCTCTGAAGGTAACTGTGCATTATCATTCTTATAAGGTCCCATATTAGAGACAGAACTCTCTGTGAAGGCCGCGTACTCATCAGGGACTTCTCCAGCTACAACTGCTGATTCAATATATTCAGTCATATCGATTTTATCCCAGTTAAGTTGCTGTACCTGTGAGATAGTCAACCCTACACAACCACTTTCTACAGGATTTATTCCTAATTGCGGATACGCCTGCTGCATAATAACTCTAGATAATAACGAGTTATAGCAACACATATCTGTCGCTTTTTTTATGCATTTCTTTGTGAAACCGACGTTGAGATATTTAACACAACGATCTGTATCAATGACAAAACATGCCCCTTGGTTTTTGTGAATTGATGCTTCCATTTCTTTTTGGTCGCATGCCAATAGCATTTCTAATAACATTTTAGTTATTTGATATGCTGTATAAATCCACCCTATTACGTTTAATGCAAGCATGAAATTTGTTACTGCCGATGAGAATACAGCCTGCCCTCCTGTTTCTGCTGCATTTTTAAAAACAAAGTCTCTGATCGAATCCGGCAACATGTCGTAAGCTTTATTCATCAACTGCTGTTTTATTGCAGCGAGACCGCCGGCCTGTAATCCGTCTTTGGTGAGCTCAGTTGTAACAGCGGAACCTCCACCTTCAACTGTTGATGAGCCAATAAGTCTCGATACGTTTCCTGCTATCGATTCATATGCAGAAGTTAGTGGTTCTGTCACACGTTGCCACATTTGTCCTACACTAGAAGATACACCGGAGGTCCATTGTCCGACGGCGTTCGTCATCGATGCCCACGTACCTGACTCACCACCAGTCCAGGTTGTCAGCTTTGCTGATATTTTTTCCCAGTTTGTGTTTCTGATCATTGTCCCGGCTAAGATAATTGCCTCTAGTTTTCCGGCTGCACCTTTAGGAGCTTCGCAGCAATCTGTTTTTGCCAACCCGTTTACAAAGCCTACAGAACGGCCACACCATTGCTTCTCTCCGGAGAAGACAATGCAACTATTGGGGTCGTTAGGGTCACTACACATAGCATCGCCCTGCATGTTCTGAACCATGCTGCTATAGGCTGCGACCTTACCGAAATCATTGTTTTGTTCATTCGCACCGGTATTACAAGTACCTCCTGAACATGGGATCATGCCCACGCAGGTGTTTGCTTCGTTTGTTACTGTCACAGTCCTTGTTATTCCTTCATCACAGGTCCACTTTTGTTCGTACATGTAACATTGATTAGTAGCAGAATCGAACCATCCCTCAGCGCATGTTTGGCTGGACATGGTGCATGCAGAGTTTGTCGAGTATTTTGAACATGCATCAGGCATATTCTTTATCTGGTCATAGTTGTAACAAGCTTCATTCCCATTTTCATCTTTAAGGATATTTCCTGATGCATCATACTGACATAATTTTTCTTTCCCTAAAGGATCACAAAAATATCCTTCAAGATTAGTTTTCCAGGTTAAGTTACCTTTATCACCATCATATAAAGGTGAAGCATATTGCAATATAGACTGTGGCAAACGTTTTGTGCCAACATCTAAATCTGAAAACCGGTCGAACCTGCAAAATGAACCAGCTTGCTTTACAACGTCATAACAACCTGGAGGATCCTGTATATGTTTGTCTTCAAGCTTAATATTGTCAAAAATAAGCTCTACTTCAAAGTATCCTTCACCCCCACCTCCGACCCATACCGTAGAAGACATCTCAACTTCATGATCTGCTTCTTTATAAACGGAGTTTGCAACCTGGCTTGTTATATCAATAGGTTCCTTTAATTTATTCGATTTATTTCTCTCCATGCCATTACGTGGTGGGCCATAACCAGGTTCGCGATATTCACCATCGATATGAGCAAAAATCTGCTTGCCATCAAGATTAACTTGCATGTGGTCATCCCACTCAGCATTTACTATGCTTGCTGATTTTAAGATAGCGTCCTGGTGGAAATGAAGCGTCATGCTATTGTCATAAACACCACCAGACCAGTAGTCATTACCACGCTTTCCGAACCAGATACGTATACAATTATCGCCACATACGCTTAGGTCACCATTACCACCAGAGATGTAAACTGGTACACTGAAGTCACGTGTAATAGTGCAACTACCATAATTATCTTTTTTAGGTGCATTACAGTAATATTCCTTATAATCAGGAATATGTTTTTCTTTTGTTGTAGTTGTGGTCTGTGTTGAACAGTTTTGCAGCCATTGCCCCGTACCAGCCGCTGCGTTTGCTATTTCATTTCTGCCACTTGTAAACATTGGGTCATTTGGCGAAATATTAGGGGCTGGATTGGATTTTGTTGCAGCCACCAGCGAACGATATGCTTGCCCATCATAACTATTAGCAGTGAATAATTGACTCTTACGAGTTTTTATATCGTTAATGAATCCTTTCTCGTCACCATAACTATCACCAGCATTAAACTGAACATCAGCATTATTTTGCTCTGAACTATACATTTCAGCTGTATTAGTACTAGTGATCGCGCCTCCAGGATTGGGGTTGTTACTTATAGATATACTTCCATCTTGGTTACGTGAAAGTAACTTTCCACCGTTTTCTGAACCTTTTATGTTTATATTATTACCGTTCATGTTGGGTAGCATTACCGTACCAGCGATGTCCGAACCATCAGTTTTGGCATAATTCAAAACATCATCATTTGTGAATGTTTTTCCACCATATTTCTTCAGGTCCATTGACGAACTGTTAGTACTATCAAAACCATTTATTTTGTCGGTATAAGAAGGATTTTCACTATTCTTATATTTTTCTAAAATGTCCTCTGTAGTTACTGTTGAAGTTCTGTTCGCTGCAGGATTAGAAAGATCAAAATTGTTTTCCAGTTGTTCATAAATTTCGTTTGCCGCATAGACTTTCGGTGCCATCACTATATTGATAAGCGTGACATAATACGCCCAACTGAGCGTATTAGTTACGATTGACACAGCTACGGCTAAGGAAACTGCCCTTTTAAATTGCATCTCGACTCCTTAACCCAGCCACCTTACGCAGCAATCGTTATAACGCCAAAGCATGTATACATAGTTATTTACACCTATACGTTTTCGTCCGCCCTTCCGTGTCGACCAGTCATGAACAGAATCACCAAGCCTATGACAACATTCCGGTCCTTCCGCTTCCGGTACGGGATACAGCATCGAAAGCCTGTACTGTGATCTAGGCATGAAATAACTGAATCTGCGTTCGCACATAGCATCCTGGCCCATGGTTTTCATCAACATTCCTTGCCTGTGCAACTTGGTAATCATTCGTTGAGTTAATAATGATGAAACCCTGACTGAATCGTCGTTTGCAAAAACATGGCCGGTTAGCGGATAGAGGTTACCATCACAACCTGCACAAAAATGGGCACTCAGATTGTCAGCCCCAGCTGTAACCTTCACACAGTCAGCCGCGCACCACATTGAAGCAATAGGATTTGCGAAAACAACTGCCTCAGGATTTAATACGAGCGTAAGCAGGTCATTTTCCCAGAGCGGGTCTACTTCACTAATGTAGGTAAGAGATGGGTCAATATAAGGCTCAGCGGTACAATCCCCCATAATGAGGAGCTTAAGCATCACCAGGATCGGAAACTCCCATAAGTGAACATCATAAAACCCTGCCTCATTACCCCCTTTGGGCCTGTTAGTTGCTCCTTTCCCCATATCGAAGCTGGAAGACTGAAGACTCACCCCTTCAAGGAATGGCGAACACCATGGGGACTGTACAACCTCTACTATTTTTACTGGTTGGAAAAACGACAGTTGCCATCCTACCTCTGGGACCCCATTTTGATCTGTGCAATAACATACTGGCTGAGATGGTGCAGCCCCTTCTGGTGATGAGCCTACTCCCATAATGCGCATTGGAAAAATACAGCTCCAACAGATGTTTTTAATCAAACCTTTCCAAACACCAGCCGATTGACAGATTCCGCTACCCGTCTCAGCCCCAATCGCCATTCCTGGTAAAGCCAGGCTGAGCATGACAGCAGTGAATGCTGACAAAAGTAACTTTCGAATCATTGAGCGGCCTCTTTTTCTGATTGCTGATTTATACGCGTATACTCGCGTACATCTGCCTGAGCAAACTGCTGTACTTTGAAGTAGGTTCCTTCAACCGATATGATCGTAGGAGTGGACTTAATCAGGAACCGGCTAATTATTTCAGGATTGATTTTGTACATCTGCCCATAGAACTGGCCGCGCAACTCCTCTAAATGCTTCCAGCCATCATCACGTTTGATCCGCGTAAAAATGGGCATCACTTTTCCTTCGCCAAAACGGTGACGAAACTGTATTTTGGCCCATGTCAGCTGCTCGGAATTCATTGGGTCAAAAACGATCATTGTCAGTTTCTGTGGAAATTGAGCAAGAGGATTTCCCTTCTGCCCTGCGGCAGCAATGAGGTTACCTTGGTTATCTCTAATATCTTGGTTTACCTGAATTGTTGGGTCGATATACCAGATTTTATTCTCGTCAGATACGGGAAGGGACGCCATCCACTGATTTTGCCAAGTTGATTTTATTGCGTTCTTTTTGGCCGCCTCCCAGTCATATTTATTACTTCTCTCCTCAAGTTCCTGTACAATACTTTTCTCTTTTATAGGGAATGTTTGGGCTGAAACCGGGAAGGTTGTTTTTTCTGGGTTTTCCTCGATCTGTTTCATGAAATACTTAATGTTAATCGACCCACTAATCTTGTAGGTTTTATCATCTTTTCTGTACACCATCGTTGGAACTTCTTTTACGCTATACTGGGTAAAACTTTCCGGATCGAGGGTGACTAAAGGTTCTTTTTTTATTTTTGCTTTAGATATATAATCACGCAGCACTACCTGCATCTGAATAAGGTTTTCTACACCTTCCTTAAGCCCCCTGAACACCACGCGCGCATTGTTTTCCGATGCTGTTTTAATCAGGTCTATCAATACATAGTCTGGCATGCTGAATGATGCAAATATTGTCAAGCCATTATCAGTCGATAGTTCTTCATTTTTGTTGTTATCTAATTTACGTTCGAAGTCCTGTGCAGTAATCCCCGACCTCCCAAACATTTTTTCAACGTTGGAAGACTGGGTTCGCATTGACTCGTTTTTTGACTTGTTAATTGTGTCTGCCTCTTCAGAGAAGGCCTCTGTAGACTGATTCTTTTTTATGTCCTGCGCAATATCACTCATCGCTTCCGCTTCACGCAGCTTACCTGTGTGTTCTATCACCGCACGCACACTGTCGGAGACAGAGCTGGGATTGTACCGGGGTGTGCCGACAATCGACTCTATGCTTTGAGTCTTTGCATGATCAATAGAGTCATCGGCATATGACAGAGAAGTAGCTAACAGGCAGCTAAAAAGTAACTTTTTAATACATTCAGAAGATGGCATATGCTTTTCCTGTGATTGTCGTTTCTGGTATTGTTCCCCAAAAACGGGAATCCCATGAGTAATCGGTCTGGCCAACTACGAAAATGTGTCCAGCTGGAACCGTGATTTCACGGTTCAGAATTTGCGGTTCAATATGGTATTTTTTAGCAATACGCCTTCCGTCAACCCGGAAAATACGGTCGCCATTTTTAACGTATGTTTCTGTAATCTGGATTTTGTCCCCACCCTTACCAGCAACGATTTTTATAACCTTCTCACCAGGTTTAATGAATCGAACATCTCTGTCCATGGTGAAGTTAATCATATCCCCAATTTCATAGTCCTTATCATATTTATCCACCATGTAATAATCAGCTGGAATACAGCCGTGCAGGAGTCCATGCCCCAGAGTGAAGCGGGAAAAGAACAGATGCATTAATACCGAGATGATCACCAGGTGCAGAATCAGTGATTTATCAACTCGTAAAACACCTCTTCTGTGCGGAGAAAGATATCTAAGGGACATCAACATGAGATGGGTCCTGAATGATTATTTCAGGATATTATGCCCGAAAGGAAGAGACCATTTGCTGAATAACAAGATGATTTTAATCATTTACCAAAAAAAATAGCCCCTGACTCAGGGGCTACTCAAGAGAATGACTTATGTCAGTTATTCAATGTAATGAAACTTGTCGCTGAATCACCGCTGTCATCGTAAGCCGTTATAGACACCACCAGCTTACCCTTATTTTGAGCTTTGGACAGTGTTGCAGTACTTCCGAACACACCACGAACCTGATCATTCACCTTCCAAACATAACTGGAAATCTTGCCGTCAGGATCACTGCATTTTGCAGTAAATGCCCAGCTCAGTTGCGTTTCAGTGTATGTCAGGTTACATGTAGGAGGCGTGTTCGGTATCACGTCAAAATCAACCACAACAACCCCTCTCTGACCCTGCGTACTGACAACGTCCATTTCCAGTTTATAACTACCTTCCATGATGTTCTCAAACGTCTGTGACCAGTAATTTTTGCCACCATCGACAGGCTTACCATTCAGCTTAAACGTTACATTGTCAATTGAGTCTGCCGAGTGGGCAAGCTTAACACTGGACCTCAAGGACAGGTCCAGCGGGGCCCTCATGAACTTGTTAGAGTATTTGGGAGTAACGCTAATTTCCATCGGACTCTGTTCGTTCACGATAAAAGTGTAATCAACCCGGGCTTCATTGTTCCTGTTATCCTTCAGGACATACGTCAACGTATGTGTACCCGATTTTGTTACCTGGAACACTTTCGTCCCGTTATTGTCGCTGGACAGCGTCATCACATTTTTGTCGTATTGCCAGTCCTGGGTGAACACAACTCCAGGATAAGAAACATCCACACCAGAGACTGATACGGTGAGTTCCGAAGGTATCATGGTGTATTTCAGTTTTGTATTCAGGCGTGGCTCCGGGAATTTGTATACCCAGGATTTTACGCTGATTTTCCGTTTTGCTATGGTTCTGTCTTTTGCCTCCGGCATGTAGGCCTGATACGTAAACGTTGCATACCCACGTTCATCTAACATGTCTTCGGTCAGGACGGTATCAAGCAGCCCCCCCCCTTGTTTTACGCTTCCATCAGGGAGCACCCACTCCTGGACAACTTTAGCATCAGATGAGTACTCGATATTAGGGTTCGTGTAGGTACCCTGCAAAGTAACTTTTTTACCTACCTCTACCTGCGAGTTCCCCTCAACCTTAACCGACAATTTCTTATGCTTAATGACAGTGACACGAGCACGAGTTTCTTTCCATGCCGATTTCCCGGCCATCTCGTCGGTTTCGGTGTACCGTACTTTTGCAAAGATATACTTTGGCACCTCCGAGGACGTAATCATGTATTTAACCCCCCCCTCAGTCCATTCCTCTCCATCCTCTGACCACTGGACTTCAACTGCACTACCTTGTACATCTTCATTGTTATCAGTCAGTGTCACCGGGATGCTGTGCCCCTCAAGAACCTTTCCAACCGAGATAACAGGTTTAGGTTCCCGGTAAGCAACCACCGTGAGATTATCGGTATATGAGACCTTACCTGTGTATTTGTTGGTCAGTTTGGCGCGGTATAGCCACTTACCTACTTCTTTTTGTTTGATGCTTACGCTTCGAAGTCCGGTCATATCTTCAAGCGTATTCCAGGTTGATCCATTGTTACTGGACATCTGCCATTCAGTCGGACTCAGGGAATCATAATCATCGGTACTTTTCGTTCTGAATGAGACCATTGCTGACAGAGGAACTCGGCCTACAATAAGCGATTTAGACAGCCCACCTTCGAGGTTGGCCCCTTTATACACCCTGATACTTGTTGTTGATGTCTCACGTTTGAGTACAAAATCTTTAAACGGACTGCGTACCGTAGCCACCGCGATGATGCGGTGACTACCCAGAGTCAGATCGTCCATGTTGAGCTCACCGGTCGCAATCCCCTCAGAGTTAACGGGCAGATCACCGGTCAGAGGAGTTCGCTCAGTTACCGAAACATCTTTACCGGTTTCTTCATCCGTAACCCATTTAGAGGTAACTTTGTAAACCACCACATCCCACTGCCCCATTGTGGAGGCATCGTACAATGTACAGTTACAGCTGTTATTCCATTGGCCGATGTTTACCGATACCGGTACTTTCAAACTCGTTGCTGATTTACGCTCTGCAACTTTCATATAGGCACGAATACTGAAGTTTGGAACAGTATAAACTTTGAGCACACTGGATGACTTTATACTGGCTTCATTTTCGTAGGAAGCTTCGATGTTTACATTCGTTTGCGTCCACAATGGCGCTGCAGGTACTTTTATACGCTCAGAATAAGTTACCGGCGTATCACCACCTGATTTATTCTTGTAGGTTTTAGTTTCAGCGTCCTGGCCTTCAACCTTAGTTGTAAGGACAACGTTAGCCGGTACTGATTTTGCAAGCACCTTAGCTGCGTCCCCACCAGTGATATAAACCAGTGCTGTATCCTTACCAAGAGTCTCTACCGTTTTACTCATCTTGTATGAAATTTCAGGTGCAAACGGTTCAACGGCTTTAACGGTTTTACGGTTATGAGTGGCAATGGCTTTAGAGCCTTTTGTATTAATCACATAGACGTTGTAGTCAAGGACGTTATCGCCAACTTTAGAGAAGTAACCCGTCAGGCCAGGAACTTTAGACTTCGAGTAAAATTCGAGACCAGATGGAACGTTGTTCCACTGAACATAACAGGCCGTTCCATAAACCGCAGTTCCGAACTGGCTAAGAAACGCCTGAGCGTCTTCTTCAGTAGAGAAAATCTTACAGGTATTCCCTGATTGCTGAGTAACCAGCGAAGTGTAAGGACGGACGTAACCGTAAATCGTAGACGCTGATTCGATGGACTTCAGAGTGAAAGTCATCGGCATATAGGTAAAATCGATTGAATAGGTTTTGGATATACCGTTAACATTCTCAGCAACAACCGTCAATGTATGGACTTTGTTTGTTTCGAGTGACGGCATCGGCTTTAACCGGTAGATCCCTTTGACGTTTGTGGGAGTGTATGAAGCCATGACGTTATCAATGACAACGCTCTTGATGTCGGCAACACCCTCTTCGCCCTGGAATGCAGCAATAACGATCTCATTCAGGAAGTACACCTGGTCCCGCTTAACAAGCTCTGAGCCGTCCTTGAAAACGGAAACAGATGGTTCATCAGACAGTATGAGTTTAGATTCCGGTTCGGTATAACTGGAATCATTGCCCGCTGTATTAGACACAGAATATGTTGCAACGTAAGAAGCGCTGGCCAGATCGCTTATATCAAAAAAATAAACAAATTTACCCGCAACTTCCTGATATCCGGCGACAGGTTGAAGAGTTCGACGGGACGGAGTTGACCAAATTTTGTTAAAATTAAGCTCCGTACCATCATCTAAAGTAACTTTTGTCATTGGAGAGAAGCTACCATCAGGAGCAAGTGTGAGCGACATTGCAGCAGGTTTCCACCAGTCATTGGTATCTGACCGGGCAGGAACCGAGACAGCGACAGCGATCGTCTGCGGAGCAACGTAGATATCTTTATCTCCGATCTTGAATGACCGAGCTTCTTTAGAGACGTTCCAGAAGGTATTGTCTATCGCTGGAGCGCGGTAATCCCAGCTTAATCTCACCTTAGAGGTTACTGGTGGGGAGAAGTAATTATTGAACGAGTTTAAGGTTACGCCTACATCCCTGCTTCCGAAATCGGAACTCCCATCACTGATGCCTACGCTTCCGGTCGTTATAGAACATTTTGAGGCTCCTGCAGCAATGGCGCAGGATGTCCCAGAACCGACAGACGCGACCATATCGTAGTCTCGGGGTTCAACGGTTATATCAATATTTGAGAGTGTCTCGTTTTTAATGTATGACGTCAGTGTTGAACCGGAAGAACCGTTGCTCATTGAACCTTTTATAGAAGTAATCACAGGAGCTACAGGCGGAACAGTCTTGAAGTTGTACTCCCCTTCCTTGACTATGACTTTTTCACGTTCTGAGCCCGAGTAGTAAACGATTTGCCATGGAAGTTTGATATCCCCAGCGATGGCAGGGATGCCCTTCAGGGAGAATCCATTAGCAATCGGCATACCGGAATTATTAGGTAACCATTCAAACACACATTTCAGGCTACCAGCCGTACTTTTGACATTAGGATCAGAGGACACCTCGCATCCCTCAGATACCGGAATAGCTGTAACCGTACTTTCTTTCACGAAGGCCGTATTTACTTGTGAACTGGTAGAAAATTTGACATCTGGTAACGACGTCTCCAGGGTACCGGAAACCATTATCGATTCTGCGTTTGAAAAAGCACTGAACACAGAACAGAACATCAGGAAAGAGATTTTATTAATTCTAGTCATGGAACGCTCTGATCGTAGTTATGCCATAGTTACATCTAATGTATCCTATGAACCGAGCGTATTTTTCCCATTAAGGGAAGTATCTTCATTGAAATTCCCGTAAAACGGGAATGGCTGGACAGAAAAGTTACTTTTGTAGTTGAGCATTTGCATTAAGACGCATGCACGTTAGAACCGCGTCAGATGGAACCCCTGGATTTCGGGCCAGTATGACGGATAAGAGGAAAAGACCTAAGCGAAGGCAGGCGGCAGGATCAATACTAATTTTATGTATAAAGTTAATGTCTCGCTCGTCTTTGTTGATAGCTACAACGCCCCCCTCCAACATTGCTGTGGATTTACCATCAAAAGTAACTTTTACGTTTTTGTAGACTTGCTTATTATGGTGCTTTGTTTTTTTATCTTTCAGAACAGCCTCACGAGTAAGGCGAAGAAACGCCATACACAAAGCGATCACTTCATCATCACTCAGCTTTGTTGAAAAGGCCTTTTGCCCAGTCCAGTCAAACGCGCCCGGCTTAGATGCTAAAGGCCCAGCAAGGATAAGATTCACACTGCCATTTGTCTCAGAATAATTGAGCTCAAGTGCAGTCTTGCCGGAATTAAATACCTTTTCATTTCGGTAAGGTTGATGCTGTGGAACATCATTATTTATATTTTCCACCAAATATGTCCTTCACCTTCGTTGATTAAATCCTTCACCAGACCAATGTATGTATTCCCTCCAGACTGCTTCATCGCAAAAATATAAGCACTGGTCTCTAGCATTAGATAGTCTCCCGATGGAGCACCAGGTGGAACCTCTGTAGAGCTAAGACTTTTAATGTACTCCTTTTTAACAACAGAAGGAATGTTGTTTATCATTATTGTTTTTTCATCAACGATCTTAAAATTCATACTGGTTTCAGCGCCCGCCAGACTTACGGCATGAACCGAGTTTTGCTTAAAGCTCGACAGGCTTGGTTTATTCATAGTTAGAGAATAAATACCTAGCAGGGTAATAAGTGGAACTATGAAGAAACTAACTTTTTTAATACTCACTATCTTCATCGTCATCAAATCCCCCTTGGGTCTGGCATGCAGTAATGTAAAGAATTCTAAGTTGATGTAGGAAATTTTCTGCTGTAGCACCACCTACAAATGTTATCATTCTGTTAATTCTGATGCCTGCATCTTCAAGCTCAAACTCAGCTATTCCACAATCCGACATTATTGTCATTGTGTTTTCATCTGGGTCTTCATCAAGCGAAGGGGGTATAATAATGGATAAGATAACAGTATCTACTGGAGCTATTTCCCAATTGTGTTCCTCTCGGGCCATAGGAATTATCTGAATAAAATACCCATCCAGGATCAAAGAAAGTGGATTGCGGGTGTTGTCAGCAAACCCAAAATTACTGGTTGCTTCTTCGAAGTTTAAGCCAGAGCGCTCAATAATCTTGAGAAGTTCCTGCTTTCGTACCCCATGGTAAATCATGCCATCTGTCATCTGTAGTTACTCATGTGCTTTGATGGATAGTGTGTCGCTAAAAATCATACCAAAAACAAAGTATTCCTACCTCAGCCAGAGTGAGAAAAAGTTAACTTTCGCTCTGAACCTGTAGGTTTATCTAATCTTAGCTTAACATGTAAGCTACCGATATCTGCACCGCTCATAATTCTAAGGGCTCGTATTATTCACTTGTTGAACTAGATCATCAATCGAAAGGAGCTCATTACAACGCGCCAAAAGTTACTTTTATCAGAATGCACGCAATTTAGCTCGAATAAGAATCTGGATTGTGATTTGGTAACAGGATCTTTAACTTTAGCAATCAAAGTATGCCTTGCTTTTACATTGCAGTATCACCATTTAAATCAATATGTTATAACGAAACACCAAGTGTTTGATAACATGCCTTTTCACTGGATCTGCGCTTACAAATGTGGCACTGAGGCAATTCTTTAACCTTGGAAAGAATGAGTTAGCCCGCGCTGGAGGTCAGACCTTTGGTTGCATTTAAACCGAGTGTGTTACATGCCTACATGGGAATGATTCTCATCAACCATTAAAAAGTCACTTTTACATAAATCTAACAATGTACTGAAAAAAAATATTGTAAAAATAGCTTTTTTCCTCTCTGGCGACGTCATCACATCCCTCATAAATGTATGATCACACAGAGGTGATAAATGACTATTCTTTCAAATCTAAGTATTGACCTTACTGATTTTACAGGACGAATTCTTATCGTCAGTGACCTTTATGGACATTTTGAACTGTTACTCAAGGGCCTTTCAAAACTGACCCAGTCCGGAGATGAGGTGGTTGTTATAACTACTGGTAATTTATTTGACTGGGGCCCTTCCCCCTGTCAGTTGCTTGAGGCAGTGGTTTACAAAAAATTTGGTGACAGGAAAGTTCATTTTTTCACTGTGGTAGGTTTTCATGAATTACTTATGACTGATGCTATTACTCAAAAGTACCTTAAAACCTTCAGGTACTTTCCGGATACACATACTCGTAAACACTGGAGAAGTTTAGGTGGAAGCTGGCATGACTCTTACGACCAGATTTTGCTTGAACGTGATATTTATAAAATCGATTACCCACTGGTAATAAATCTCAAAACAAAACTAGGAACATACATAATTGGTTCGTCAGATATCCCCCACGATGGTGGTAACTGGAACACTCTCATGGCAACCTTGAACAAGTTGGATAACCAAAACTTACGCATTATGGCGAGTAATATAACCAGAACTAGGTATTTTCTAGAATCAGGAAAGACAATAGATGATATATCGCTTGTAGTATTAGGGGTGCATCAACCTGATCAATTAAAACGAATTCTCACAGGGCAAACTGAACTAGCTAAATCAACCTTGTGTCTGTTCCCTAACAACTGGGATGGACTCTCAAATGCACCACTGGATTTCAAAATTCGATTTCTTGACATCACTGAAAGTGAATATGGGAGTTGCTATGAGTTTTAAGAATTTAGCTTGTGTTATCTTATTGTTTCCAAAAGCAAGCTACGTAATGGCAGGCTCTCAGCTCCAGCTAAGTTCTGATGTTATGGTTGACCAGAAAATGAAAAACATTGTTGTCCAAACAAGTTATTTTAAAAACAAAATTGACAACACAAAATTTATTCGAATTAGCAATCACACAAGATCATTCCCATTAATCCTCTCCTTACCGGAAATTAAATACTCTGTAATCATAAAAAATGGCCACAGTACGCTTCTCTCAGAAGATGATGGCATGATTTGGGTAGAACCTGGGAGTAACGTCATACTAAAAATTAAAGAAGCTGAAAAACTCTACGATTTCATTCCAATAGTCTACATTACAGGGAAGAAGAAACCAAACGTACTTACTGTTTTACCCGGTAAAGCAATTAGTGCTGCAAAAGAGACAAAGCTAATTGAATATAAAGTTTCTCCAAATCAAAAAAGAATGTCTCATAATGATAAGGTTGTTAAGTTATCAGGCTTTGGTAATATAAATAAACTGAAGAAAGGTTTTTATGAAGTACAGGTCGACAAATTTACTTCTGTGAGCTTTGATAAGGAGGCTTTTATAATTACCCGAAATAATATGCTTGCGGGATCACAATATTACACTAAAAATATTGTTGCCTATCCACATGAAAAAATAATAATGAACATTAGCGGAGAAACTCATGTTGAAAAATAGTCTGATGTTCCTTGTAATAATTTTACTAACAGCTTGTCACCACACACCCGGATGGCATAAAACGCTACCTGCGATTAACTTTAGCCCTGTTAAAACAGTTGAAATGCCAGGGAAGGTTACAGGGAAATATTCTGTTCGCGTAGTCAATGCAGGTATCGACGTATATATTATAATTGACAATGGTTATAATGAGTTTATGACTGTAGATAAACTTTCCTTATACGGAAATCGTTGCGGATATGAGTCTCAGGGGGAGTTGCTCATTCCTCCCGCTACAGTCAGTACATATATGGTTCCTAATGTAGCATTATTAGGTCTGTGCTATACAGATGATATAAAGTTAATTTTCATTAACAATACATTCAATGGTTTGTCCAAGGATAAGAAGGATACAACTGTCCCTATTGAAGTGATGATGCAGTTTAAGCTTACTTCTGCTAAAGAAAAAGAGGAATTTAATGATGTTATTTATAGCTCGTGGAATTAAAAAAGTTTGCTTAGCTGGATTCGCTATTGTTCTGACAACAAGTGCATCATGGGCCTTTACCTATACGATTGACTCAAATCCCCAAGGAGCTGTAGTCATTAATGTGATCACAAAGGAAAGAATGGGTTTGACACCAATTAAAGTGGATATACCAGATACACAGGAAGGAAAAACATTTGGTATCCTTTACAAAGACTACCGAAATGTTGCCCTCATGATATACAAACCAGCGCCAACCGCAGAGAGAGCTTTTACTAATAGTCCACCCGTTGTGGTCACTAGCGCTCTTCCTGGTGAATATCCCTTAAGTGTAAATATTGATGAAGTACGGGATAAAGTTGTTGTGGATTTGCGTCCAGTCATGTCACAACCTGTTACTTTACAATAAAAAAGGGGCTTATGCCCCTTTTCTCTTTAAGCAACCTGCCTTGTTTTCATGCCTAACTGTACTAGCTCTTCTTCATAAACCCTGTCAATTGCTTCGGCATACGTATATCCGTCATTAACAAGGTTCCATATTTTACGTCGGTCAGCCGGGTCTGTAGTAAAACAAAGCTCCATTTTACGATCAACATAAAGACGGACGATTTGTTGCACGTTCTCAAAACGAATCATAATCTCTGAAAAAACATACTTTACAGTCCTGATCATCTTCATCCGTTCATATTCTGATGCTGAAGCTGAAATATATTTATTTTTCTCCATTGAATCAATCGCCTCTGGGCTCTGCTTCATAATAAATTTCCATGGTGAGTTGTTGGCTATCGCTACACCGATTGGCGACTTGTAGAAGTCTTCGAAGCTCTGTGTAATACAGATCCCTGCACAGTTTGTTTTACGGAAACGACGCCATGCTGCTTCAAGGAATTTGGTAAAAAAGTTAACAGCAGTATCATCACCATTACTTTCGCCGATATACTCCCAGGCCTCATCAAGTATAAACAAACGACGACGACCATCCTTTTTAATAAACATAGCATGCTGTGCCGCCTGGATTATCGACATTAACACAACCCACTGAAGATGTGGTGTAGGTTTGAGTTCTTCAAGTTCAAGTACAATGAAGCGGCTATTAAAATTAATGGGTGGCAATGATGTTGTAAACCTCCTACCGTAAATGCCGCCTTCACACCAAGGTCCAAGTTGAATGCCTATATCTTTAATTTCTTGTATCTCATGCTTCATGCATTTTTTAGCGAAGCCAGTAACTGAAGGAAGATATCCATCTTCAGGGCTATTTGATTCCTCAGCAATAAGACGAATCATTTCTGCTTCCTGTAAAGAACTAATGTTACCATTACTTGAAGCCATTAGTTTTAGTTGATTCAGAACCATGATTGTTTGAGCAATAATGTCTGATTCTTTACTTTCTTCACCTGAATTTCCCGTTAACCCCTCCAATGATTCATCTCCTGTATATTTTCTCACCAGGAAAGCGAAAGGGTTAAGAGAAAAGGTAGCGTCAACTCCAAAATCAATAAACTGAGAGTCCTCAAATTGCTCAGCAAGCCCTTGATATGAACGTCCGATATCAACAACAAACACCTGAGCACCATCTGGTGACGCATTAAATTTGCCATTCAGGTCCAGAGGCGGATCGTATTTATCTGCCGTAAGCAGACCTCTAATATCATCAAAATGATAAAGCGGATTTATATGCTCGCCAGAACAAAGATAGTTGAGAATAATGTTGTTTGCTGCAAATGATTTACCTGCCCCTGAGGTAGCCCCTACGCATACGTTATAACTGGCTGAAGTTTCGAAAATATCAATCATAACCAACTGCCCCTCGCGGGTTACAAATGGAATGACTGGATTTGTGGAGTTTCCTTTCCACGGGCCAAAGATAGGAGCTAGGTGAGCCGCACCCTTATTAGTCATTACATCACCACGATCCATATCTCTAAAAGTCGACGGATCATTACATAAAGGTAAAGCCGACATGACACCGGAAAAACAAATGTAACTATCATCAGCCACAACGATTTTTTTCTCGCTGTAATAGTTAATTAGACTTTTTGCAGCTATTTTCACTTTTTCCAGTGTATTATCCATGACGATAAATGTCATGTAAGTTTGTAGTAGTTTAGCTTTATCCTCCAACTCTCTAGTCAATGCCGAGTAATCCTTGTCCATATCGGCAAGGCGAGGAAGATATTTTATAACAATAGGTATTTTTGACTGATTATCTGTTATCGCTTTATAACGAAGATACTCTTTCTGTATTTTCTTTTGATGTGGGAATTGTATACAGAAGTTGATAATAAAAGGAGAGAAAATGGTTTTGCTTCCAGTCATCCAGTCAACAACCAGCTCGTAAACAGCACCAAAGTTGACATATTCAGGGAATTTTGTCATCGACAAATGCTTAAAATATCGTTGAGCTGTCTCATCATCATCAGCAGACAATGACGCGAAATAATCCTCCCCCACCTCATATTTCCTTCCTGGAATGTTGACCTGATTATTTAATGGCATTAATGTACTAGCTTCAAGTCCACCATATTTCCATCTGGAGTCTTTTCCGGGGTTTAATATTTTATCAACACTGTACAACCATGTATCAGCATTACCAACAATTGGTGACAAGGTTAAACCTTCTAGTTTAGATAGAAGGTCTTTAAAAAGGCCATCCAGTTGCATGGATTCGGATTCATTAGGAGAAAAACCTTTAATAGGTATCCTAACCGTTACCCACAACTCGAAATTCCTAAGCTTCAAATCATCAGCTTGCGTGATCTTAATGCCATCAGCTTCTTTCAAAGGCTCATATTGACTTTTTGTCAGGTAATCCAGTGAGTATACGGTAAGAAGATCAGCTTTTTCATTATCCCTACCTCCCATCCTGTTACCTCTGCGACGTAACCAACGGGACAATGATATGTTGACATCCGGTAAAGCGGCCAGTGTCATTTGCATAATGGACTCCGCAGGAAAATCCATTTTAAACAGATCCGTCAATAGGTTTTGTTGGTTATCATACAATCCAGGAGAAGGGTTGCAGACAAAAAAGAAACCTACCGCGTTATCTTCCAGCAAAAAATAAGGGGCATCCACCATTTTGTCGACCACGGGAATGAAATGCCCTAAGTTATATCTTTCAAGTTCTTTTGCGAGACGTGAATTGTTCATACTGTTACCTTACATTCCGTGGAACACTATATTTATGCGTGTGGCTAGAAAGAACTACCGGTAACCCCATTCGCCGTTACGCCTTTAGTACTACGTTGCTGCTGCTGCATGTTGTCACGAGCGCGTTCCTGAATTTCCAGTGGGACAATTCGCGCCGGATTTTTTAATGCTGAATCACCTGCCACCCACGTTTGAGGCTTAACATTGACATATACATAGCCAGGGAGGTTCAAAGCGTCGTTATCGTCTGTGTAAGGCGCGATAAGCACACGCATAACTTTGCCTTGTCTTAACACAGCCAGCGGCTCAGGAGCGATAACAGCTTGTCTCGTACCCTGTACCTGATACTGACGCTCTTGATATGAACTCAGCGTTGGGTTTACCGGCTTGCCATCAAATTCTGAATACAGTCCCTTTCCTGCTGGTACGCGCTGCTGCGACACATAACTCGCTGTTGTCAGCGGCTTCACCGGCTTAGGAGTTCCGGTGAACAAGGGTTTAGGGCCAGCACTTAGTACCGGTTTCTTTGGGTACTGCACGCCCGGTGGCGGAGTCAACGACGTTGGATATTTGCTATCTGCAATATCCTGCTTTCCCTCATCACCTTCCTTTTTTAAATATTTGAGATCGTCATGATTGTTAGTGGCTTCCATAATTGCCCGAGGCCCCATACACAGCACACCTTTTTCAATACCTGGGCAGCTGCTCTCAGATTGACCTATGCAACCTGATAAAGAAGACACCGCAGCAACAGACATGAGAAATTTCGTGATATTGTTCATTTATATACCTTATTTGTTAAAGGGATTTTTAAGCAAAGGTTGTAAGTTCAGTTTTAACCAGTTTTTATAATCAGTCGGTAATCCATTGCCCAACACTCCATCTTCACGAACTACAGATGGGATGCCTTGAACGTTATAAATGGATGCCAGGTATAGACCTGTAACGATAGGTTCTACTGAACAATCTTTCAGATTTTCATGAGGAATAAGCCGGTTGTTTATATCTTTTGATTTTCCTAATAACGACTGAAGAATATCGTAATTGGTAATTTTACCAGCTTTAACAGAGCACCACATTTGTTTTACCCGTTTAGCTGAGTCGCCAGGGCTGGGTAAAATAACAATATCAAAGCGAACAACTTCCCTTTCTTCATTCATCTTTTTCAGAAAGTCAATACAATCTTGACAATCAAGAGAAATGAATATAACTGCCTGTCGTTTGAGGGACGGATTCCCGAACTGGATAGTAAAGGCATCCTCAGGTTTGAACGGTGCTTCGTTCAATGGTAAAAAGTAACTTTCTCGGATATCTGATATCGAGTGCACTTGTTTTTTCCTGAGAACATCATAAACTTTACCTTCTGAAAAAGAGTAGCGACCCGTTGTGGTAACTAGGGTGAAGCCACTTCGCTGATCCTCAAATAAAAAAATCCCACCCGTCGGTAAGTAGACAGCATCCTTTGGCTGGTAAGGACTAAGCTGGCTAACTAATCCCCTTGACGACTGATTTAAAGCGAGACCATTTTCAGCAGCAGCGCGTGTTAACGCCGCAGCTTCTGCATCATACTTATCAGCTGCAGCAGAATGAGTTGAATGGAGTAGTGCTATACACGCGAGCAACTTGATAAGTAACTTTCTCATAATCACTGTTTACCCTCAAAATATTTAGGGTCTATACCATATTCAGTCAGTTCGCTTTCTACTTCTGATTCATCTATGTAAGCTATTTCATTTACTGTTGATGGTCGTGTAATGACATAATTCATATCGAGCACCAGGAAATCACGTGCTCGGTAAAGTGCCATCAACTTGCGAATATAAGGGAGATAACCTTCACTTTTTCCATTGTGTGCTTTTAAATACTGTTCATTTAAAGCAGAAGGGTTAAGAATGGCAATTTTTACGCTCTTATGAAACAGTCCGTCTCCTTCATTCATTCTCTTCCCAATATACACTGAAATACATACCAGGATAGCGACGACAATGATGATTTTAACAGCCTTTTCGACTAAAGAATAAGACAGTGAGAATGTCAGGCTTTTCTGTTCGCTTGACACTTTTTCAAAATCAGCGTCATGTTGGTCTTCATCTTTTACTGGTTGAGTCATGTTTATTTCGCCGATAAATTGGTTGGGATGGATGCACCACTAAGAACGACAAAAGTCGCATTAATACCCGGAGAAAGCTCTACAACTGGCCACTGCTGATCAATGATGTGGGTATACCAGTCTGTCAGCTTGTTTAATCCTCCTGAGACCATACCGCTTGCACCCACAGCGCCAAGAGCACCAATATTAGGTCCCTGGTATTGTGCTTGTGAGTTAGGGTCGATATTCAACTGGCTAACTTTGCTTGGGCTCAGTCCCTGCGCCAGCGCACTAAGTCCACCTGCAAAAGCACTACCCATAATGGCGTTACCGTTTCTGGAGATAAGCGTACCTTTGATACCGGCTTTACCATCGATTTCACTAACAGCGTATGCCTCCAATTTGATATCAAAGCTTTTGCCTTTAGAATTAACACAGCTCAGACTAGTTGTGCGGATATAGACTCGTTCAGAAGCCATATCTCCACGAGCAGTCCCTAAGAGGTTGCAGTCACGTAGATCCATTCTGTAGTTATTGGGTAAAAACACATCGCGTTTAACCCTGAACGTTACTCCCAAAGGTTCTTCTTGAGACGACAATGATGTCGGCGCTTCAACACCTGTCACCAGAACTGCATACAGTTGAGACGTAGCAGGCAAATACTGGTCTTCAGCACGCTTTGAGTGGCGAGCATTGCTATCAACCGGCTTAGTACCATCTCCTGCGATAGCAGCTCCAGGTCCAGCTTTAACGACCCGCTTTTGATTCGCGTTAGTAATGTTCTTTTCAACAATTGGTGTCACTTCAAGCACACCGTTATTGGCCGTGGTAATGCTGTTGCTGGTTATAGTGCGTACCAACTGAGTACGTTGAGGCGCAATCCCTCCTGCAACTGGTATTTCCTGATTGCGATTCCCTTCTGCATTACGGTTTAGCTGATAGGCTGGATTTTGCTGCTGATTTTCATAGACCGGCTGGCCTACGCGGTTATCAAGACTACGATTGCTCGCAGGTCCCTTTCCATTCTGCATATCAGAGATCTGTTGGTTCAGTTGCTTAATTTGGATTTTAAGTTCAGTCAGCTCACTGGAATTTTCGGCCTTATATTTTTCCATTTGCTTTACCTGATCCAACATGTTTTGTTGATCTTTACGGTTTTCCTGCTGAACTGTTTGCAAAAACCTTTTCTGACCTTCTTCATCCATATTGACGATGGAAGAAGTGTCAAGCAAGTTAGTCACAGGCTTAATTTTTTTAGCTTTCTTGCTCGAATCATCTCCGCCCATAAGCGTCATGGTTACCATCACAAGAGCCGCTAATGCTAGGACAAGCAAAAAAGCAATTCGAATTGCTTTATTTTCTTCCCACAATTCCTTCAGCTTCAAAGTTTTCATTATATTGACCTTTATTACTTGGTGGTAAATATCTCTTTACCCTCAATGACCTGACCTTTTCATCTATCTGCGGTACAGAGTAAGGAGGCTCAGCCCGTAAATTTTTGAAAACGTTATTTTCGAGTTGCTCATAGAACTGACTATCACTATCCAGTTCAATGTGAGGCAACTCTATTGCCTGTTCATTGGTTTTCTGATCAAGTGTGGTGATGCTTTTTTCATCAAAACTTTCATCCGGTTTTGAATCTAAGCTACCCTTTCGAGTGAAATCCTTATCAGATAGCAATTTGTCAGAGTCATATACCTTAAAATCATCAAAGCTAGGGGGCGCTGATTCTTGCACTGTATATTCCGATGGCACAATTTGAACCATCGCGGTGCGTTCCTTTGCTAAATTTCCTATAAAAAAGCCTGCCCCTAGACCAACACTGAACAAAATGCCCCAAGTGAAAATTGAAAAGTTACTTTTCTTTGTCATTCATTAATCAGACTTGGTCGTTTAGTTACTCGTGACTCCCGTTCCTGGTAAAGCTTGTCACGAAGGATATACAGCTCAGTCTTTTCACCCGGTTGTAAGAATGCTTTATCAAAGATTGCGGTAGCAATCACACCTGGTGTTATGCATTTTTGGTCATCAACAACCGATGGATATGTCAGTGTGTTTTGCACAAGAATGACATCAACCAGTTCACGAGCCCCAATAAGACGTTGCCCAAGTTTTGCGTAAAAATTAAACCGGCAAGGGGATTTTTCGTTATTAGGTATAACCGAAAGTTTATCTAGTTGGAGTGCAAAACCGGTAGGTACCTCACCGTTAGCAACGGGATAAAGAATATCTATTATCCTTTGTTTGCGGTCATCCTGAGCAATAGCTTTTTCGTCAAGCTCACCCGATTGCGCTTTTTCAAGAAGTTCTTTATTTGTGTTTTCAGCGATATGGCGATCACGTTCAATGGCCATGTTTCGCGTTAACTGTGTTTGAACACGAATCATAGCTCCCGGTACATCGATGGGGATCAATGTCAGGTTATATGTTGATTCAGGAACCCCTTCTTCGGACAACATGATACCTATAGGCGCATCTTTTACAGTTGTTATAAAGACACTGCCACCTTCTACATAGATGGTTGTATCTTCTGACGGTGCAGTTGTAGAAACGCTTACGTTCTTAAAAGTCGTCTGGATACGGTTTTGTAAACCTAATGAAACAGGGAGAACAATGTTTCCACCCGGCGGCACCGTGACGTTTTGCATTGGCTGATACCGTTTTTTTGCTTCGTTTACCGCTTTCTGTCCAGGCCCCTCAGAAGGGGTATTGTTCAACAGGGAATCGGTCATTGACCGAACCGCTGGTGAAGAAGCACTCGCTGGTGAAAGTCCGGGGGCAGCAGGTAGTGCAGTTGTCGGGCGGTTCGAATTAACAGGCGGCTGATTGCTGTCAATTGGTGGTTGATTAACAGCCACTGTCCCCGGAACTTGTTTAACTGCATTAGTTACAATATTCATAGCTTCGGCGGAATCAGGTGGTTCATCGAAAGCTTGTGTATTCACTGCCGACGCCGGAATACTGAACGGTTCATCTGCATGAACAAATGGAGCCAGCACGTTTAATGTGATTAGTATACCTAAGAGTTTTCTTTTCATATTATTGAGCTTCTGCTTCGTTCAGTTGCTTGTTCATATCGGTATTTTCAGTGAACTCTTTTTCCAATACCTTCCCGTTAACTGTAACTTTTTTGATATTAGGGGTCCCTGAATACTGGTTCAGATACAGTATTCGAGGTCGCCCACTTTTCACACTCAAAACCATCTCGTAAGTCCAACGCTCAGTTTGTTCCTTATCAGAGACGTTTAGGAATTTAGTTTTGCGAGTACCCCATACATAAAGAACATTATCACTGGGTAAAAAGTTGACGTCCTCTGCAACAAACGTTTGATCAACCTTTCTGGCAAGCATTAAATCCGAGGCTTTTTTGAGTTCTGCTTCTAACTCGCTCTGTTTAGATGCCGGAAACATCTTAAGAATATAACTGGTAACGAAAGTAACATTCTTAGGGTTAATGTTCCCCAATGTGGTTGCTATAAATAGCCCCCATTGCGTCTTATATGACTCACTTGCCTTACTTCCGGCAACGGAAACTTCCTCAGTCATATCCGGAGGGATGGCAATGACCTCAGTTGTGGAAAAAAAGACCACTTTAATTACCAAAAGGCCAGCAATCACCGTCAATAATCCATTGTTTAAGATTAATTTTTTGTCACGCTGAATTAACTGACTGTAGGTAAGTTCAGCACCCGTTTTCTTCCCTTTTTTGGGAGGCTCGAGTTCTTTTGACAAATTCAGGATGGACTTATGACGTTGAATTTTATCATTGCTGTAACTTTCAGTTTTTTCATGCTGGACGTCGTCAGCCTCATCATCCTTTGATTTATCAACTGTCTTCTTCTTCGGTACAAACCTGAAGAAGTTCATGACGTTCTCTAAAAGTGACTTTTTCTCGTTCATTACTTCTCCGGGGTTAATTTAGCTGTACAGCACTCTCATAAAGGGATCAGAGAAATATCGACTCTGGTAAACAGTTCTTCCAGGAAGAAAACCATTCCACCAAAGTTTATGTTTCAATCTCCCCCGTACAGAGCTTTCCTTAGCTTTGTTGTATGAGACCCAGTAAACAACTGCGGTTACTGTGGCTATCGTCATGCATTCAAAAATGTTCCCGAATGCCAAGAGTCCCATAACAACACCAATCTGCTTTGCATCAAAAAAGAGAATCAGCAAAGGTAAATTAATCCGGTATGGAAAGCGGTATGTGTAGTTATTTTCCATTCAGTTACCACCAGTAGTCATCATGCTCTCTATTGTACAGGTAATAAAAAGGGGACTTTCGTCCCCAAATTGTTGTTTTGCTCGTTTAGCAAAAAATTTTTTTAAAGCACAACACCCGCATCAAGGAATCCGGTGATGATTTTTTCGCCGTTAGCCAAAATCATCATCATCAGGAATGAAACGAGTGCCAAACCCGGGTTCGGACGGCCGATGGAGAAGTAGAATGCAGAGATCAGCATACATGCGGCCAGTGCCTTCCCGGGCGCGCCACTTAAAGCTTCTGAAAGTTGGGTCCAAATTTCACCCAAGGCTCCGTCATCCCCGCCCGCCAAAGCAATAGATGAGAACAACGCAGCGCACAACAGCGCAATAAATACCTGGAACATTTTATTGCTAAGCATATTACGCAGGCTTTCAGCCAGAGTGTAGTTAGCAGTAGTGCCGCTCATAGCCATTGATTTCTGGATCATTGTGAAACTCCTGAATGCGAAAATTGTATATGTATTCTGGTGACTAACCAGCAATTGGAGAATACCCTGGGTTAATTTTTGATTTTCAAACTAAGAAACAAATTTTTTAAACAAAAAAGAGAAAACGCTGAAGTTATAAAAGTTACTTTTCAATGAGTTTTTTTCTTATCGACATGTCATTATCAATTAGTTACAAATTGCGCCCTGTTTCATTCATTTCACTTTTCCAAAGAAAACATATTGATTTTAAAGTAGATTTTGACAACTTCTTTTCTCCCGATATCCTTTTTATCCTCCTGAACATTCTTGGTTTCTTCGAAAAAGTCACTTTTTTGTCCACGCAAACACTGTTTTTGCGATCATAAAAGTTACTTTTGGACCTGATAAATTCTGATGTCCTTTAAAAAAGTGACTATTGGTCACCATCTTAATGTTCACTTCTGCAGCAAGGAGAGCCAGGGAGTAGAGAAAAGTCACTTTTTGGCTGCGATACAGTTCAGGTGTTAATTTTCCCCTTCCAGCTTTACTACCATAATTAGTGGGTCATCAAAAGAGGCGCACAAATCCTCCAAAAATGGTCCTAAAATGTAGAGAAAATGGAGAAATTTTGAATAAATTGTAACCCACTTAACATATTGATTTATAATAATTTAATGTCATTTTTAGAATAATTATCTAAAAGACTACGGTTACACATAGCACGTTGGAACATAATCAGCTATAGAAGATAAAACTTACGCTTTTACCCTCTTCCCATGGGCCATTTCTAAATGTAAATTTAAGAGAATTCTTATGTTTGTCATGAAAGGAATATCATGAAAAGTCGGATGGTAGAGGTCGCTGGGTTAAATCTTAAAATTACCTTACATAACAATATGTTAGCCTTGAGTTATAATATTGATGGGCTCAGTATTTACAATACAAGTCGTATTATTCGCAACTCAAAACTAACCGAATCTGAGATTTTCTCAAGAATTGACGCTGATTTTGTTAGCAAAGTTTTTTCTGTAAATATCAAGCAGATAAACAACATCGTACATTCTAATGTCAGCGTAATACCTATACAGACTCAAGCTAAACAGGTTAACGTTGCAGCTGGAGTAATGGCGTCTTGTTTCAAGAATTACTGATTAATCGTATAGATACCATAGGGATAATCGGAAGTATTACCGCTCCCCTGCTTGTGATGTCAGCTGGTTCTGGTGACATAAAAATACCCCCTTACCTAGCGATCTTTTCCTGATAGGATTGGAATATTTGTGAGGGAGGTAAATATGTGGGTCACAAAAGATAATGAAATTATCTCAGATGCTGAACCGGATTCAGACGGTTTTATGGAAGTTCGCCGTCCATGCCCTGACTGTTTAGGTTCAGGTATAAACTGCCTCCAGTGTGCTGGTTCTGGCTCATTGCCGCCTGTTATGGAAAAAGTATATCCTGTGTACGAGTGGGCTTCTAAAAACTCTCTACAGATGCCATTTAAATCACCTGAACAAGCACTTATTAAAAGCTTTCTTAAAGTTATTTTAGAGGCTCCCAATCAGGGTAAAAGTAATTTTTACTCAGCACTCATCCAAAAATTGGATAAAAGTTACTTTCCTACAATGTTACAATTTCGATGTCTGAAACCTAATGGGTATAGAAAAAGTTCAGCAATCAGCCTTCAAGTTCGGCCCTTTACTGCCAAAATCGGTACCAAACTGTATCTGGCTCTCACCGTAATTAAAATTCAGGTGCTCACCAGAAAATACTCTTCTGAGAATTTTTCGTCTTTACTTTTGGAGACCTCTGACCACCGGCATTTTATTGCTTATGATACGCACCCATCAGGGTTCATTCTTGGCAATATAATTAATTGCAATATCCAAGTTGTTAAACGACTCTGGGTTAATAATATGAGTATATTGCTGGTGAAAATGATCTCATCTTCTCTGATTAAGTGACAGTGGTTACCAAACAGAAATTATAAGTCTTTTAAAGAGGCAATACTTACTCGTTATGAATAGTCATAAGAATTACAAAGAGTTAGGGTTATTGCAGGATTTTTTTAGAAAAAACCATAAAGCTACCTTTAATTGTGATCAAAATAAAGTTGAGATCACCTCTTGTGATATCACTCCACTTCTTGTTAAAGGTAAAAGTAACTTTCAACAGGCTAAGTTTTGTTTATCCGGACCGGTGATGCATTTGCGGTATCAACCTTTATGGTTTGCTATTTTGCTGGGGCTGAACGCGAGACAACCAATCCATCAAGAACTTCAGTTCAATATTTCACTTGTTGAACTTATAGAAAAATCGGGACGTGTTTGTCAGGCACTCGGAATCAGGCAAGTCAACTATACACTTGCTGAAGTTTCTTACTTTTTGTTGCTGCTCATAGAGTTCAGAATCGAGATACAAAAAAGTAATATCTGTCAAACCTGCTCGGTTTTTACAGAAATCAGTCACGATATAGATTTTCAGTCTATCAGCATGGCTAGTGTTACTATCAATCCTAGAGTTGTTGACAAACTTTGGGAACTGACTAATTCGGCGTCTGTTTTTTTGACAACTCTCTTTTTTGCCAAGCGCCCGGAACTATACAGCCTACTGCAAAAGTTACTTTCAAAAACTGAAGAGGTTTCCCTTAGTGACATTGCTCCTGCAACGTTTCAACACGTACAGTTGTTATGCCGTCATGGCCTCGTCACCTACACTAAAAAGCATAAAACACTTGATATTCATAGTGTTAGCGTTTTAATTGAAGGTCTCTACCCATTGTAAACAACCAGTAAAAGTAACTTTCACAAAAAATATTCCAAACTGGCTTTTTTGACCACATAGCGAGAAATTTTTACAAAATAATACTGTACAGTCTAATTTCAGGATTGAATCAGTCATAGGTAAGAAAATGAAACAAACAGCTGACTTTTTTATCTCTACAGAGCGGAACGGGAGGCTAGTCAAAAATTTGCGGGAATTTAGTGACGCAAATCCTGACATTTGCCACAAAGCGGTTAATGGCCAACCGTTTATGATCGACCCAAGGGCATTAGTGTTAGTTCCAAACTGGAACTGCCGTGAGATGGGCTTGGGTGAGGCATACTACAAATTACCTAAACCTGCCGAGCATATTCAGAATCTAAAAAAAGCATTTCTGAATGGGGCAGACATTGACCCTATAACTGTCGTTATTGTTGACGGTAAACCACTTGTTCGACAGGGGAACTGTCGTACAAGAGCTGCGCTTTTGGCTCAACAAGAATCAGGTCTGCCCATCCTAGTTAGATTGCGTGAGTTCCAGGGGGACGAGATAGAACAAGAATGGCATTCTCTGGATGGGGCGAAATCTCTCCCCCTTTGCCCCGTAGGTCGCGGCATTGCCTATAGCAGACTGGTAAATGATGCCGGGATGTCTGTTGAGCAGGTTGCACAACGGGAAAACATTTCTGAAATGGCAGTTCGCCAAATCATTTCTCTTGCAACCATCGATGACGAATTAAAGACGTTGATCAGTCAGGATGTGATTTCGTACACACTCTGTCTGGAATTAATTCGTGATCTTGGTGAAAAGGAAGCTCTTGATAAAATTCGGGCCGACCTAAACGCCAAGATAAAGGTTATTAATAATTCCACAGGGAGTGATACCCTTCCTCTGAATGTTGCCGAAATAATTAAGTCTCATGGTAGTCCTAAGGCTGTCAGGGTCACTAAATCTTCACTGGGAGTGCAACCAATTCCTCGTAAACTGGCACAAAATCTCGCAGCCAGTACTAAAGAGGTTTGCAACAGATTACGAGCCTCCCTGCCCTCTTCGTTTGATCTCAATCAGATTGGACCCAACGAAAAAATAAATATTGAAGTTGACAGACATCTAATTGAACTTATATTTAACTCTGATGACTCTATTCGTGGCCATGAAGCTAAGCTCGAGCGTAAAACAACAAAGGGAAAACTTTCTAGTTCTGACCCATCAGTAACATCAGAGGTAAACTCTAATGCGCTGCCAGCTAATGATCCTATGGAGGAGCCCGCTTCAGAAAGTCAGGAAAACGAATTTTCGCTATTGAATTTAGATTCCGCAGTTTGAATTTAAACAACGAGATAATTTAAATGATAGAGGATTGGGCTATGTCTGATAGTAAAATCAACGAGATGCAGGGAATCCCCCCTTTTCCAGAAAATGGAGAACCTGTTGCAGTATTGGTTCCCCCGGTAGCAATGAATAATTTTCCGGAGGCTAATCCAGAAGAGGATTAACTACTTCTTTGAACCTATTCGTCTTTAAAGTAAGGGGCTATTTTACAGCTCCTTATTTTATTGTAACTTAACCTAAAAATACCTTCCTTTCGTTATAGACACTGAATAAAATCCATTCCGATCTTATTAGTGAATGTTTTTGATGTATATAAATTAACTCCTTATTCGCCCTTTTTGTATTTTTAAAATAGGGTATGTACAAGCCTTTTTCATTTGATTTAATTGTGTCATACATAACGCGATGGTGGGGCCTATCCATGACACATTCGAATGAAAGTTGGTATTCAGTTGACGGTCAGTTAATTGATAATAAACTTGTTTTCAATATTAATGAATTCAACGGCACTGCTCGGTATGAAAAAAATTTTATCTGCTCATATTGTAAAGGGTCAGGTCGTCATCGTATCAGTTATGCAAATTCTTTAGGAAAATGTACCTCGTGTAAAGGTACGGGCAAACAAGGTACCTTAATAAAAGAGTGTTTCACGCTTCAAATGCTTTTTAAAAAGAATTATCTAGCTGCTAAAAAGATTGTTTCTTCACGACACTGGCGTGAGAGTCAAGGAAAAAATTTATCAGCCCTTGAGAGACAAATCATGTCTTCAAGCAACAAAAACCCCTTCCTTAAAAGCCTTACGCTTACGATTCAAAGTGGTCGTCATCTTTCAACTAAGCAGATTGCTGTTGCAGAAAGTATCCTTTCGCAACTCAGCTGAACCTCGGAGTGAAAATGTCACTATCAAAAGATGGTGACATTTCTTTCTTTTGCTCTCTTATGTCGGAAACCCAAAAATTTCACATGATACTATTCTCGTATAGACCTATGAGTGTCTTTGAAAAGTAACTTTCGTGGCTTCTCACATAAAAAGGTTTCCTATGCGCTTTTCACTATTCTTACATCATTCTGCTTTAGCTTTGAGTCTCTCAATAGCCACGAGCATGTTTTCCAACGCCCAGGCCCGGGTATACGAGTACACCTTTACAGATATCAATGGGGCGCAAAAAAGTGTCCCTGAAAGTGCGCCCTATCTTAATCCACATGGGAATTTTAACGCTCTCCTCA
Source organism: Klebsiella africana (assembly GCF_020526085.1). NCBI lineage: Bacteria > Pseudomonadati > Pseudomonadota > Gammaproteobacteria > Enterobacterales > Enterobacteriaceae > Klebsiella > Klebsiella africana. Next base: position 162,435 of record NZ_CP084875.1, read on the forward strand.
TTGGTGGCTTGGATCAACAAATCCGCTTAACCGTAACTCGCGATGCTGATAACAGTGCTGTTTACAGCACAACAACAAGTATCATCTCTGTTGATGATAGGATTTCTTCCGCTAATGGAAATATCTTTTACGGAAAGACTGTCACTATTCCACCTATCAGTGATGGTCGTTACACCATAAAATCTGAGATTTTAGACTCAAAATCTACCGTTGTTTCAACAACATCTCATCCTTTTATAATAGATACGGTAGGCCCTACGTCTGATAACTTCTCTGTACCATGGATTCCTGGGTACAACATGGTTGTAACGGGACCTCGCTGGGAACTTGGCCAAGGTCAAGAGTCTGCTATAAATCTTGCAATTAAGAATATCAATGATCTATCTGGTTTTGATAAGGCTATTGTTCAAATAATAAAACCAGATGGATCAACACAATCCAGCTATACAATGACCTACGACGAAGGGTCAAGAGCTGCTACAGCCCCAATAACTAAAGGTGGAGGAACGATAGCCAAAGCTACCTGGATGCCAGTGTCGGATGCCGATGTAGAGTTTCGCTTTCGAGCATTCCTTTATGATAAAGCCGGAAATGTTACTCAAGTCCCCGACCAAAAATTTGTATTTGATTCTTCTGCAGGTGAATATGAGCTATTTGCAGTTGCAGACCCCAATTCTTCAACTAGTGTTGTTCCCGGCATTTCGTCTGGCTACATTAAATATACAGCAGGGATGACTGTTAATACTAACCCTGTCACTCTTGTGTACAAAATTCCCAAACATAATTATAGGGCTTATAACAAAGCTGGTTTATCCTTCGGTTCTTTGCTTACTGAGGATAATAGTTATGTATATATAAAACAATCCACCCCAGTAGGAACATCATTTACTATTCACAATGGATACCAGTACGGTGGTGGTAACGCTTCGTATAATGTTAAGTTAAGTTCAATCGCTCCGAAATCCCCATCAATAAAATCCTTCGCAGCAAACTTTTCTACAATTGGCGATTTTTCTGCTGGCACAATGAAATTCACAAACATGGATTTGCCAGGTGAATATCAAAGTATAACTGTGTTTGTAGATCCTAGAGATTATGTGCAGTCATTTTATAACATTACACAAGGCTACGAAGTTTGTACTATTGAGCCCGGAGAAAGTTCTTGCACAGGTCCTTTTTCATACGCAATAAACAAAGGGAATGGTTACTTAGCTCATTATTTTATAGTTCGCAATCAAGATAAGACACTTACATCAAATCAATTTGAGATTCGTAGCATTTGGAATACAGATTTAATACCTAAGATCACAGGGTATGATTACAAAGAAGAGAATAAGTCTGTCCTTGTTTATGTCACACAACCCGGCAATGGCAATTGGCGTGATGTCTTGATGCTTTCTAAGGTAGAGATACTGGATACAATTTCTAATACGGTTCTTCTGACGGGCACAAAAGTTGCGATGTCTGGAGAGGACTATACTTATGCATTTGATTTATCGGCTATACCTGAAGGGAAGTATGATTTAACATTCAGGGCCACTGATACTTTTAACAACAGTTCTCAGTTGCCGTTCAGATCTCTTGTTATTGATAACTCCCCTCCTTCAATTTCTTTTTCGTATGAAGGTAAACCACTGTTATCAGAAAGTACAGTCTATGGATTAGAAAACATCTCTGTAGATGTATCTGATGCTTTAAGTAAGTCCAAGATTTCTCAAATGGTTCTTCAAGGAGGCCCTGCATCAGATGATGTAGAATTAGGATTTACCCATAACACAGATGGTTCATACACACCACTTTATCCTCGTTTGTTTCCATCACTTGATGAAAAAACTGATAAATACACACTTGTAGTTAAAGCTATAGATGATGCAGGTAATGAGTCATCAAAATCTATCCGTTTTGCATATTATCCTAAGAATCTCATTGTTCTTGATAAACTTAATACCCTTGCGGTTAACAAACCGTTAAACCTTTCTTCAGGTGAACCTCTGGCTGTTCTTAAAGCAAGTCAGTTACGCCGTAATGATGGTTCCTTAGCAAAAGGCGTTCAGACAGCTTTAATTACTGTTAGGGGTGACTCAGCATTCCCAATTAGTGTTATTGGAAACATTGTTTCTCCAGGTGAAACGAAAGAAATTCAAATAGATTTAGGTTCTGTAGGAAATGACGTTGTTGTCCCTATATTCCCTGGAGTATCTGGCGTTGTCGGTGCCTCCGGTTTTATTGTTGAATTCCCTCAACTAAAATAATTATTAACCACTCCAAAAACCAGCTTCTGGCTGGTTTTTGTATTTTTTTAATAAAGATAGCTGATATGCCTAGCCCCCTCCCCTTTTCTTTTACATGACCTGAAAACCCATCTTCTTTTTTTTTCACATATCCTCCCCCTTCGATATTTACCAGTCATCCCCTGAGCTTCCGCAATTACCTGAAGTGATAATATGCTGAACACCTCCCCTCTTCCCGGTGATTTACTTGTGACTTAACTTACTCATGAAGACCTGTATGAATAAAATCATCCCGTTATTCGCAGCTACATCCCGGAAGCCTCTAAATTCTGATGCCCCACATATGCAGTACGATCCCTGTTCGCAGTCGTATATCTTAAGCCTCAGCGGATTCCTGATGCGCAGCAGCTGAAAACAACCCCCTTGTTCGCAGTCAGATACCTTAAGCCTCATCAGACTCCTGATGTGCAGCAGTTGAAAACAACCCCGTAGTTCGCAGTCGGATACCAGAGTCACAGCAGACTCATAATGTGCAGCTGGTGAAAACAACCCCGTTGTTCGCAGTCGGATACCTGAAGCCACGGCAGACTCATTATGTGCAGCTGGTGAAAACAACCCCGTTGTTCGCAGTCGGATACCAGAAGCCACAGCAGACTCATAATGTGCAGCCGGTGAAAACAACCCCGTTGTTCGCAGTCGGATACCTGAAACCACGGCAGACTCATGATGTGCAGCTGGTGAAAACAACCCCGTTGTTCGCAGTCGGATACCAGAAGCCACAGCAGACTCATGATGTGCAGCTGGTGAAAACAACCCCGTTGTTCGCAGTCGGATACCAGAAGCCACAGCAGACTCATAATGTGCAGCCGGTGAAAATAATCCCGTTGTTCGCAGTCAGATACCTCCAGCCTCATCAGCCCCTCGATGCGCAGCAAGTTAAACCCCATGTTCGCAGACGCATACCTGAAGCCACAGCAGACTCATGATGTGCAGCCGGTGAAACAACCCCGTTGTTCGCAGTCGAATACCTCCAGCCTCATCAGACTCCCGATGCGTAGCAAGTTAACCCCCCTCAGCTTATCCGCAGTCGGATACCCGAAGCCACCACAGACTCATGATGTGCAGCAGGTGAATACAACCCCGTTGTTCGCAGTCGGATACCAGAAGCCACAGCTGACTCATAATGTGCAGCCAGTGAAAACACCCCCGTTGTTCGCAGTCGGATACCTGAAGCCACAGCAGACTCATAATGAGCAGCCGGTGAAAACAACCCCGTTGTTCGCAGTCGGTTACCTGAAGCCACAGCAGACTTATAATGAGCAGCCGGTGAAAACACTCCCGTTGTTCGCAGTCAGATACCTCCAGCCTCATCAGCCCCCCGATGCGCAGCAAGTTAAACCCCATGTTCGCAGACGCATACATGAAGCCACAGCAGACTCATGATGTCCAGGAGGTGAAGACAACCCCGTTGTTCGCAGTCGGATACCAGAAGCCACAGCAGACTCATTATGTGCAGCTGGTGAATACAACCCCGTTGTTCGCAGTCGGATACCAGAAGCCACGGCAGACTCATGATGTACAGCAGGTGATAACAATTCCCTGTTCGCAGTCAGATACCTCCAGCCTCATCAGACCCTTGATGCGCAGCAAGTTAAACCCCCTCAGCTTGTCCTCAGTTAGTTACCTGAAGTCTCTTCAGGCTACCGATGTGTAGCCAGTTAAACCCCTTGTTCGCAGACGCATACCTGAAGCCACAGCAGACTCATAATGTGCAGCCGGTGAAAACAACCCCGTTGTTCGCAGGCAGATACCTGAAGCCGCAGCAGACTCATAATGTGCAGCCGGTGAAAACAACCCCGTTGTTCGCACTATGCTCATGTGATCCTCTCGTAACTCATGAAGCCCCATAGATGATTTCAACTCCTTTTTATAAAACGGCTATCTGAATCCTCAGACTTTTCCAGATATCTTGCAGATAAAACCATCCCGCTGTCTGTTCGCAATCGGCTATCTGAAGCCTTATCAGATTCCTGATGCTTGCAGGTGTAAAAAACCTTTTGTTCGTAATCGGATCCAAGGATTCTCTGGTCACCCATGAAGTCCACAGATGAAATGCAACTCCGCTGTTGGCAGTCTGGTCATGCGTGCCCATGGAGACTCATGAAGCCCCACAGATGCAATCAAACTACGTTTCACAAAGTCGGTATCAGAATCCACAGAAGAATCCTGATGCCTTGTAGATGAAAGCCCATTGTTCGTAGTCGGCAATTCTGGTCTGGAGCCCCAATAAGTTGAACAGCCATGTTTTCGACCTCGAAATTTGGGAAGGTATACATCGTTAAACCGGCCTCCAGTAGATAGGTGAAAGAGAAGGGCAGGGCAGGGCATGGTAAAGGGGTGGCGTAGTCATTTGCGCCCATGGGTTCTAGCTAAATTTTAAAAATTGAGTATGGATGGCTGGGAAAAAGTCTCAGAATTCACCAAATCTGTGAATTTTGCCTAGTTAAAATAGATTTCTTTTAATATCAATACCTTGAGGATTGTTTGTACATTTCTCGCCCAAAAAAGACTGTGCACGAAATCTCATTTTGAGCGCAAGATATGATAAAAGTGCATTGTAATGCACTTTTACCTTGTAATACGCTCAATCCTCATGAATAATGTGAAGACTAACCTAAGGAGAGATCATGAGCATATTAGATGATATTCGTACTATCGGCCTAAAGATGAAAAATGAACAAGCAAGCCTCAAGGAAATAATCTTGGAGTCGAGTCGGGTTGATGTTTCGGATGAACAAGTCGATGGCTTAGATCGTCTTATCTATAACCATTGTTTAAATAAAAAAACTCTTTCGGACTTCTTTGGTAAATCAAGAAACACTTTTAGTAGAATTCTTTCTGAACTACATGAGAAAAAAGTGATCGGTGAACCTATCTTCCAGAATAAGAGTCACCTGTATACACGTTGGGATGTTCAAAAAATAATGGAAGCGATGGGCACTATTCAATATCGTGAAATGTATTTGCCCCGAGTTATTGTGACGGAAAACCATAAAGGTGGGACAGGTAAAAGTACAACAACAGCAACACTTGCTACCGCGGCCGCTTTGGATCTTAATCTGAATGCAAAAATCTGCGTAATTGATCTTGACCCCCAAGGCTCGTTAGGCAATAACCTTATCCACTCAACTAGTGAAGATAGTGTTTACCTAACCATAACCGATGTTCTGCTTAGTGAAATTGAAGATAATGACTTTACACAATATATAAAACAGGGATATACGGAAGCACAAATTATTGGTGCTATGGCATTTTCAACCCATCTCCCTAACATGGATGTTATAACTGCATTCCCGACAGATGATAGATTTACTGATAAATATTGGAGCCTCGATAAGGAGGCAAGACTCAAACTTCTGACACGTTTTCGTGATGTGGTTATACCTGTATTAAAGGAAAAATATGACCTTATATTTATAGATACTCCGCCACAAGATTCTCCAATTATTTGGTCAACAAACGAAGCAGCTGATGCAATACTTGTTCCCATTACACCACGAGAATATGATTTTGCATCAACCACAAACTATATGATTACGATTTCAGACCGACTTGAGCAGCTTCCATCTAAGGGAACAAATATTAAATGGATAAATGTTCTTGCAGTAAACGTAGATGATAGAAGTCAACATGAGGTTCGTACTTTAAATAAACTAGTAAGAACTGTACGTGATCGGTTCATGACAACAAATATTAAACATTCAGAGGCTTTCGTTGCAGCGGCTGAAAAAGGTCGTACTGTACTCGATATTAAAAAATCAGAAGAACTTTGTTCTTCAAAACAATATGATATTGCTGAAATGTCGGTTCAGTCGGTGTATCAACAACTTATCAATGAAATTAAAAGCTTCTCAGTTAGGGAGGAGGGTAAATAATGAGTGATGTTGAACGCGGTACAAGCAAAGACAAATACTTAACCGGAAACAGCAAACGTACATTTGTCGATCAAAAAAGCGGACTTCCACCTTTACGTACTTCTCCTACACAGAAGCGACTATTTACTCTAGCAAATGGGCGTAAAGTTGAAGCTCGCTACGTTGTCGTCCCTGGCTCAGAAGTTGCTAATAAAACGCTCGTTCATGAACTAAACCCACGAAATCAAGAGGCAGTTGACGATCTCTCTACTAGAGAAATTCTTCCTTTAATTAAAGAGAATGGGGTTACAACTGAAGCTATTGCCGTCTACCGGGACGGCCAATTTTACCTAATTGAAGGAAGTAGGCGTCGTTACTGCTGCATAAAATGTTCGGTTGACTTACCTTTATGGGCCTTCGATGTAGAGGTTAGCCGTGAAGATGTCGATTGTATTGTTAATGCTGCACAAACGGCAAAACGATTCTCGTATCGTGAAGTTGGTATTAAATACCTTGAAATCATGAATAATAAGGGTTTTACAACCAATGAGGAACTTGCTTCTTATCTTAATATTGGTATTGAATCGATAAGAAAGAGAATTCAGGCTGCAAAAATCAGTAAAGAACTTATTAGAATATTCCCAGATAGTGAGGGGATACCTAATACTTATTATAGTAAATTGGCTAGAATTGAAAAAACCGCTAATGCTAATAACATTCCTCTGACAGAGCTAACATCTGAAGTAGGTGCGGATGACAATAAAATTACTAACATTAATGATATTGAGGAAGTTCAGAAGTCAATTTTAGATGGTTTACATTCAGTTCTTAGTATTCTTTGTAATGATGTAAATAAACCGCAAAAATGGACGGTGACTGATATTGCTGCTTTTGATAATAAGGATACTTACGCTAGGGTAAAAAGAAGCGCTGATGGCCAGAAAGTAAGCTTTGAATTTAAGCGTATTGGTCAATCAACAATAAATGAGATTGAACGCTTAATTAAGGTTAGTATTAGCAAAGCAAAATAATTATTTTATTTTTGGTCATGATTCTTTAACAGGGATCATGACTTTCTCATTTATACAACTCACATGTACAACTTTGACACTGGAAGTTCTAACAGCTTTCTGTTTCACTGTTGGCAGAGAAGAATCCCTTTCCTCAAGTCCGTCTCTTGGTGCTCCAGCAGCTTTCAGAAGCATCATAGACAAAAACAACCCCATTGTTCGCAGTCTGTTTCTTGTTGCTCTTGAAACCTTCAGGTGCACCGTCATGATTATACAACCAGCCTAACTAGTTAGGGCTGCGCCCAGCCTACTCACGAATAACCCTGACAATGTACCGTCCTAAAGAACTCTATAACCCTCATATTGGGGGAGGGGCAACACCAACTAACGGGTCTGATCATGTCGAAATTCGACTCTGATCATTTCTGGAAATTTCCAGCAAAGCTGGTATCTATTGCCCTGATGTGAAAATTAACTTATCTGGTAGTTAGGTAGAAAGTTACTGTTATTGTTACTTTCTATAGTTACTTTCTATAGTTAGACAATGAATCTATGCCTAACGGCCCTAATCAGTATGAACCTGATCAGGGCACATTTTTTGATTAATGCATGTTACTTGGTTACTTGATTTGCGGAAATTCGATAATGAAATTGCTTTCCCCTGTAGAACCGTTTTCTGCTGTGAAAATAGGAACAGTTGAGTTTTCACCGGTTCCAAGGTCTATCTGAATTTCTTTTGTCTCCCCGGGGTGAATAACGTTCCCAAGGATATTTATCGCATAATCTGCGTCCTTCCTGACCGTGATGTTTGCCGTTTGTATACCCTTAGCCAGTGAGCCATCGTTACGTCGTAGCTGTCCCGTCCGCATGACGGCCAACGGTGTGTTGTCACTGGTTTTTAGCGCCTTTACAACACCCAAAGTTTTCAGCTTCTCAAGGGTGACCAGGTTTTTTGGGTAATAGGCGAACTGAATGCTTTTTTGAGTAGTGTTTCCTTTCGCGTCGGTAGCATATGCGGTTAGTGTATATTTGTCCGTATTTGAATCCAGACTGGGGAAGAGACGAGGGTAATCAGGTGTATAACTACCGTCCGTATTCTGATTAAATCCCAAGATAACGCTATCCGACGCTGGTCCTCCTTTAAGTTCAAGTCTGACAAGGCTGGGTGCTGTTAACTCATCATTTAGCGTTATGCTGATGTTCTCAAGCCCGAAAACAGTAGCACCGGGGGATAGCGGCGCATTTTCATATTTAAAATTAACAACAGGAGGTGTCTTGTCGTTAATCAGATTTATGAATGGTGATGAAGTTTCATTGTTAAAGCTGTCCTTTGCCAGAAAGCCTAAATTGTATTTACCTTCGGCCAGTTTGCTGAGATCAAAACTATATGTGTAATCCTCGCCAGATAGAGCTGTTTGGATACCTGACAGTAGTTGGTCCCCGGTATCTGAATCAATCAGAGCAGCAGATTTGAGTTGCAACAAATCGCGGAATTTTCCGCGCCCTGGTTGCGTCACAAATAAGAGTACAGTTTTGTTTTCCTCTTGGTAACTGTATCCGGTTATTTTGGGTAAAAGATCAGTGTTCCAGTGATGTCTCTTTTCTACGGTGACTGATGAAAGGGTTTTATCCATATCAGTCAATTTGAAGGCATAAGTTGTAATACCATTACCTGATTTTGGAATAGACCATGATACCGCACCGGTACACTCAGTCTCACCAGCTGGTATCTGACATATCTCAGTGTTTCCACTCATCGCCCTCTGACCATAATTTCGTGGAGACGCAGTGATCCTTACAGAACTGAATTTCACGGGCAGATCTATGGTATCCCAAAGGTAGCTACTCGAATTCATTTCTCCTTTTTTATCTGAAGTTAACCATACTCCAGGTGCTGCCGGGCTGGCCGGAGCCTCACTTCCTAAATTGATATTATAGGATAGTGAGCCTCCACCCCATTGATATCCGTTATGGATGACGTAAGCTACCTTATAGGCCGTTTTCGCGGATACATAACTGTATCCATTCGCTTCGGAAATAATCGTGCCAAATTTCAAACCAGCTTTACTGTATTCCCTTCGATTATTCGATGGAACCCTGTACACGAGTGTTAAAGGGTTTTGGTTAACGGTCATTCCCGGCTTATATGCTATGTAACCTTCACTAAATCCCGGAACTACGCTTGTTTTAGAAGTCGGTTCATAAACAGCAAATAAAGTATATTCACCAAGATCTGAGTCAAATATGAACTTCTGATCCGGCAAAACTTTACGGTTTCCCGCTTTATCATAGAGCGTCACACGGAAACGATATTCCACATCAGCGTTTGATACAGGCATCCATGATGACCGACTCATATTCCCTTTTGTCCACGGTATTGAAAGGGATGCTGATCCACTGTCATAAACCATATCTGTAGTTGAAAAAACAGTATCATCAGGTTTTATCACCTGAATAGTCGCTTTATCAAAACCGGTGGCAGATTTGACGTTTTTCACATTCAGGTACAGCTTTGCTTCAGCCCCGAGGCCCAGTTCCCAACGCTCACCTGTTAAGACCATATCATATCCGGGGTTTTGGTCCACGCTCAGGTTATCTGACGAAGGCCCTACAGTATCAATAATAAAATTGTGAGACGTGCTGTCGATAACAGTGTTTTGAGTATTCAGGATATCTGACGTTATTACATAACTTCCATCACTCAGTGGTGGCAATGTCAGCGTTTTACCATAAAATTCTTCACCAGTTGATGCCTTTATACGGTCATTGACCGTCACGCTCTCAGTAGTAAAGCTATATACTCCAACATTGTCTTTCTTTACTGTTACCTGAATTTTTCTGTCGAGTCCCGATATTATTCTTACCTGAATTTTTTCATTGGTATTTAGGATACCTGCTTCCGAACTGACTGATTTATCCGTTCCATAGACATCCTTGAATACATATTCATACACACGAGCATATGAGGGGAGTGAAAAAGCGGAGAGGGCGATTAGTATTAAAGTAGTCTGTAAATTAATTTTCATATCAAATTATTAATCCAAAAAATTCGTGAAGTTTATGCCTTGGAGAAAGTTACTTTTTCTGATTGCATGCTTTTAACAACACCATATTGTACGAAACGCCACCAGCCCCACATAGCAGAGGCGGTGGCCGTCGAGAGTTAGTTAAGTTGTGGGAACTCGATGATGAAGTTGCTTTGACCCGTAGACCCGTTGATAGCCGGAAAAATCGGAACCGTGGAGTTTTCGCCAGTTCCGAGGTCAAGCTGTATTTCTTTAGTTTCCCCGGGATGGATCACCGTTCCCAGAATGTTGATGGCATACTCAGCGTCGCTTCTGACCGTGATATTTGCCGTCTGCATACCCTGGGCAAGAGAGCCATCGTTCCGTCTCAACTGGCCGGTACGCATGACTGCCAGAGGTGTGTTGTCACTGGTTTTGAGTGCTTTAACCACGCCCAGTGTTTTCAGTTTCTCCAGGGTAACGAGATTTTTAGGGAAGTAGGCGAACTGAATGCTTTTTTGGGACGTATTACCTTTAGCATCTGTGGCATATGCAGTGAGAGTGTATTTATCCGTCGACGTATCCAGAGTAGGAAACAGCCGTGGGTAATCAGGTGTGTAGCTACCATCAACATTCTGGTTGAAACCAAGGACTACGCTATCAGATGCAGGCCCCCCTCGTAGTTCCAGGCGGAGAAGAGTAGGTTTAGTCAGCTCATCGTTTAGTTTAATGGATATATTCTCCAGACCATAGACCGTGTTGCCGGAGGTGAGCGGGGCATTGTCGTAGTTAAAGCTGATCTCAGGGGGAGTCATATCATGCACTAACGTGATGAATGGAGAAGATGTTTCATTTTCGAAGGTATCTTTTGCCAGAAAGTTTAAGTCGTATCTTCCTTCAGCCAACTTACTTAAGTCAAACGCATAAGTATAATCTTCACCAGAAAGCGCTATTTTGGCTCCATTCAGCACCTGCATACCTGAATTAGCATCAATCAGTTCAGCGGACTTAAGCTGAAGTTGATCTCTGAAGGTACCATTACCGGGTTGGGTAACAAATAAAAGTACTTTTTTCTTATCTTCCTGATAGTCATATCCCTTTATCCTCGGTAGAAGGTTTGTGTTCCAGTAGTTCCTCCTTTCCTGATTAATTGATGAAAGTGTCTTGTCCTCATTATACATTTTAAAAGAATATGTCACGCCTCCATTGCCACTTTTAGCAATTGACCACGGTACCGGCCCGCTGCACTCAGTCTCACCTGGTTGGATTTGACAGATTTCCAGGTTACCTGTAAATGCTCTCTGGATATAATTTCTCGCAGAAGCACGGATCCTCGCTGAAATAAATTTCACCGGTAGATCACTTGTTTTCCATAAATAGTTAAAAGAATTAATTTCACCTTTTGTGTCCGTCGTGAGCCAAACGCTACTAGGCATTTCCGGTCCGACAGGCGTGTCGGGACCCAGTTTAAGGTTATAGTTTGCAGTAGCGCCGCCCCATTGGTACCCGTTATGTATATCGTACCTGTTGTTATATGCTGTTGTTGCCGCCACATAGGCGTAACCGTTAGCTTCTGAAATGATAGAGCCAAAACTTAAACCAGCTTTGTTGTATTTTCTTACATTGTTGATGGGGATACGATAGATTAAGGTAATCGGGTTTTGATTAACTGTCATACCCGCTTTATAAGCTATATAACCCGAAGTGAACCCTGGAACAACGCTTGTTTGCGCTTCGGGGTCCCGTATAGCAATAAGAGTGTATTCACCCAGTTGGTCATCAAATACAAATTTCTGTTCCGGTAATACTTTTCGGGAGCCTGCTTTGTCAAAGAGTGTAACCCGGAAACGATACTCTACATCAGCATTTGATGAAGGCATCCAGGAGGCCTTTTTCCGGTTCCCTAAAGTCCATGCAGCAGACAGGGAGGAAGACCCGCTATCATAGTCCATAGCAGTAATGGAATAGACGCTATTATCGGGATTAATAACCTGTAATGTAGCTTTATCGAAACCAGCGACTGCTTTAACGTTGTTAACGTTCACATATAGTTTTTGGTCGGCTCCAAGGCCCAGTTCCCACCTTTCTCCCTGGGTGACCATTTCATACCCCGGTTTCTGTAAAATGCTCAAATCGTCCGCTGTTGGGCCCACACTATCTATGGTGAAATCCTGTGTGGTGGAGTCGACCAGAGCACCCTGTGTGTTAAGTATTTCAGAGATAACCTGATACAGTCCATCACTCAGGGGAGGAAGCGTGATGATTTTCCCGTAGAACTCTTCACCTGTTGATGCCTTAATTCGATCACTTACCTTAATGCTATCGGTTGTCGTGCTGTAAACCTCCGTTCCTGACTTCCGGACAGATACGTGTACTTTGCGATCTAGGCCGGAAATCAGGCTCAACTGAATTTTTTCGTTAGTGTTAAGAATGCCGGTTTCCGCACTGACTGATTTCTCCGCGCCGTAGATATCTTTGATAGTGTACTCATAAACACGGGAATGCCCGGGCAATGAAAGAGTGCCGAGTATTAGCGTTGTCAGAAGCTTGAATTTTAATTTCATATCATTTCCAATCTAAAGCATGGTTAAAAGGTTGCATTGTGAGTCGCTCTTAACCACTGACGGAGCGATACATGCCAAAAAGTTACTTTCTATCTATATTGTAAAAACAATGGATGTTAATGATTTTGCACCAAGCACAATGGCTTATTTCACATTCTGGAAAAAAGCCTGCCTGTTCTTCCTGACTGGCGCGTGTAGTGAGCGATGCAATACCCAGCTTTATTCATTACACTCTCTCAGCTTCAGATTTATCCATACTCAGTCAAGCCGATAGTGGTTTGTGAACAGTCAATCATTTTCACCAAAACAATAGGTTGGAATACGAATCAACATAACCAACACCACCCACATGCAAAAGTAACTTTTCGGACGACATTCATTCCCGCATCCAGTAAAAGTGACTTTTTACATCGCAAATCCAGGTTAAAAGGTCAGAGTATGATTCACCATGGCTACTGCCATTGGTCTTGAACCGCTGGTATCATCTACCTCTACGGCTATATCTATCCAATGGTCGGGGTCGGAAACCCAGTCAATCAGCTCTTTAATGGACAGGCTGTATCTGACCTTAATTTTCTTAATGCTGTCATTGCCAAACCAGTTAATTCGGTTCACATGCTGTTTGATGTAGTACACATCCCATGAGCCATGGCCCAAAAAGTCCTTACCCCACTGCCGCTTATGCTCTCGCCAGTCACAGGGCAGAACGTCTGCACGAAAAAGACTGTCTGTTATCTGATAGATATCTGAAAACCCGACCTCGCTATCGGGGATCATTTCCAGGTACAGGTATCCGGCAACCGGATGCTTCGTGCTAATGACCACGTGTTTCGAGCTCATCATTGTTCCGTTTACCGTATGAACAGTCCTAACGCCAATAATCCAGTTATATCAAAATTTGTTTCAGAAATTCCTGAATAACAGGACAAAAAAAATCCAGAGAGGAAAGAAATGCGGGACAAAAAGGGTCTTTCAGGATCGCTTATTTTGATATCGTCTATTAACTATTCCATCCCGAGATGTTCAAATGACGCCAGTATGCAGCGCGGGAAATGTGAAAACAGAATGTGCAGCAAGAAGAAAACGACATAGAAGGAGAGGGAGGCTCATTCACATCACTGATGACAGCTATATTAACAGCAGAATGCTTGATCAGATATCCGACGACGTGATGTATCAGGAAGCATTCAGAAAAGGAACTTAACGACGAACGTAAAAAAACACACTCCCACGGCCTTAAAGTACCTTTAAGTCGGGAAAAACCAAAATTTTCTATGTTAGATTATTATCTGTTTTAGTAGGCCAGAACTAAACCAGTGCCCTGTCTGGTAAAAGGGAGTGGCGGTAGCTTCTCAAAATTCAGTTTAACTTCCAGATTATTCAAGCGGGATGTATATGCATGCAACTCATCTGACGAAAAAATTTAATGTTTTGGCGGTCGTCTATTTCACAATCATTGCTTGTGGTCAGATTGTTCTGTTCCCTCATTCTCAGCCCATTTTCCTGTTCCTCGTGACTATGGCTATGGCGGTTCGCTTATTTACCCTGCGGCCTCAATATAAAAATTTACGATTTCTGGTTTTGTCCATCATCTCACACCACCTTGTTTTTACCATTCTTTCACTCATCCAACTCTATATCGATGCCAGGTATAGCAGGGCAAGTTTCATTGAGTATCAGATGGTTTATGCGCCTTTGCTCATCGGGATGGGATATGTGTATTTCAACGTCTGGAGAGCGCGTACCTAACATCCTTCCGACTTCTTTGGATAAAAGAGCTTGCATGAATTGTTCTACCCACAAAGCCATACCGCTGACCTTTTCTTGTGAAGTGGCAACAGGTACAGGTGTCCCCGTTAAGGGGTCAGACTGTTGTACGTTACCGGGTTAATAACGAGTATCGGGAATTGACCAGCGATACCCATTAGACAGGATTAAACATGTTGATTAATAATAAAATTACAAAACAAATAAAAGCAAAAAAAAGGAAGGCCATTAAAATATTTTGGACGTGCAATGCCATCGAAAGGAAATATCCTCAACCTATTTTTATAGCCCTTCTTTGGTTACCTTGGCTTCCTTTAATAGCATATATAAAGCTATTCCCGCAATTTTCTCCTTTAATTGCATTGGCGATATACGGACTTGGGATTATAACAATACTTTCTGTATGGTTCTATTTGGGTCTTCCTAAAAGCTGGATTGATTCACTGGACCGTCAAATTTTGAAGTACCGGTCAGATATGTCATTTATTGATGAGCTCAAAGATGTACACACTGATGATTTTATTGAACATGGCAAGGAAATACTAACGATTAGCGACATTCAATATTGGGCTAATGACCAAGAATGGCAACTGGAGAAACTACATAGAAAATATAGTCGCGTCAAAATCAAAAAAGAGGTGGTTGTTAACCTTAAAAGTTTTGAAATTAAAAAGGACTGATGTCCATTCATTAATTTTCAATTATCAAATTGCAGAAAGTTACTTTCTGGGGGATCTATGTCAGAAAAGATAATCAAAAGGGGGGGCGAGCTCATAGAGTTGCCCTCTCACAACAACAATGCCATAAAAACCGAGATGCAGACCAGGACAGAAAAACCCAAAACGAAAATCACCAAAGCGCAAAGAGCAGAACTCAGATTAAAATTTGCGTGCAGGTGTGCCTACTGCGGCTGTGAGCTGAAGGAAAAGGGCTGGCATGCCGATCATGTAGAGCCAGTTCGTAGAGATTTCGATATAGTTCGCGCGCCCCAGGGGAGTAGGGTGAGTCACGTTGCACGAAGCAATGGACGAGTATTTCATCCTGATCGCCATGATTTAGATAATCTTTTCCCTGCGTGTTCAGCATGCAATCTTTTCAAAGCGACATATTCGATCGAAGGATTCAGGGAACAGATTGCCCACCAGCCTGAGCGTGCTCAGGCATACTCAGTCAATTTCCGCACAGCCCAACGATTTGGGCTGGTAACGGTTATTGAGAAACCTGTGGTTTTCTGGTTTGAGGCGTACGATGCCTCAAAAGAACTTGAACCCCAGCTTTCTTATTTTTTGGCACACCGGGAGGCTTATCAGGATTGAGGTTTGCTGTCTTTTCTTGGACTGATGTCGGCTTCTTTAATCCGTTCCTCAGCTTGCATTCCGGTATAGATACATATAGCACTATTGTAATTATTAAAAGCAATCTGACTTTTGAAATCACAAAAATATGCAGGGTTCTTTGTCGCTATAGTATCGCCTTTCTGGCACTTCCCCTTCAGGCCTTCTATCAGTGTGTCATTATCGGTGCCCATACATGCTTTGCCAGTTGGGGTTATACCTTCTTCCTTACAGCCAGAAAGAAAGACTGTGGCACAGATCAACACTGTAAGCATTTTTTTTTGCATTGTTCCCATTCCCTGTTATACATGGTTTTTCAATTATAGACATTACCTGGTCTGATGCATCTACCAGTAATTGTATCGCGTCTATCTGGCTTAATGCCTCAACATGGTAAAAACGGATAAACGCATACCATCTCAGCTCCCCCTTGACCCAAAACTTCCGGCCAATTTTGATGACACCCCTAATAGTGAACGAAGCAAAGAACAGCTAGATGAATGGTGGGATCATCCTTATGGGATCAGCTCATTTACTGACAGATGTCTTAACGGTGGAGCGAGGGACCGCTCATCGGTGCTTGGAAAGGTAAGAACTTACGAAGAGGCTTGTGTCCTGGCTCACGACGCCCAGGCAAAATGGGTCAATACCCGTCTGAAACCTATCTTCATGTACTCTAACGAACCGCCCTTCAGGCTAGTGGTTCAGTCCCAGCGACCAGATTACGAAGAAAGCATCATTGGGGAGTTCAATACTATTGATGAAATTAATTTGTTCTTGTTAAAGCAGCACCCCACCCGAACTACTTGAATTACCTTCGACCATCGACACAAAACTCATTGATCTTGAGGCCCTGGCCTGGTATGGGAAAGAGCTTGATCTCGCTGCCTCCAGACTAAAGGCTGAGCTTATGGCCATTTCTGTTTTGCGTGAGGAGGTCAGTATGGCCGTTCGCAGGAAAAAAGGAGACGCCAGTTAGCGGCGGACTGTGGGATTACCGGCGTTTATCAATAGTGTCAACTATCAAGCTTATGTAAGCAGACCTCGAATCTTCACTGTCGGACTGTCTTGCATAGGCTTTTTTTATTGCTCCATCGGAGAGTGGATGCTTCATATTGAGGAATAACATTACCACCAACACATCAATACAGCGGGCGGATGCAAAATACTCATAGATATAATCGTACGTCGTTTTTTTAAAATCGCCCCCCACTGAGCCGAGGTCAATCAGCGCTGCGATTATCTCTCCTGCCTCGCCATTCCTAACAGTTGGCTTCAACTGGCTTAGTTTTCGTTTCAGAGCCTCCTCGCGATCTCGTTGTTGCTGTAGATAATCAGAAAGGCTATTAAACATTCAAACTGGTCCTGTGCATTCTAATCTCACCTATCATACGGACATTCTTAAAATCTTGGAACCATGGAAAGATACGGTCGGATCTAGACCGGTAGTGGGGGAGTATCGACTTTTACCTTTCGAAAAAACAGTCGTTTTATAAAAGGGGTTGCAGCGTACCTAAAATAAGGTACAATTTGTTTGAAAGGGAAGGCTACGGAGCCGCCCATTAACTGCCTAAGGAGGCGTTCATGTCAACTATCCCTCAATTAGCTAAGCTGGGTTTTTCCTCAGATGTTGTTCCTGTGATCAATACCCCAGCGCCCAATATGACTCGCGGATTTGAGCGCTTTCATATCAGCTATAACAGTTCATCTGCCGGGTATGGCTGCGATACAACCGCTCTGGTTCTGGATGGCCGTGTGTTTTTCGTACTGAACGGGGACCATGCCTGTGATATGACCAAAGCTGCCGCAGCACGCGGTATCGATGGCTGCATTGACGTCTTCATAGACCGTATCGAGTCGGCTAGTCGACACAGCGAGCATAAAATGGCTATTGGTCTGACAAACGATGAGTTCGGATTGATGCCGACCGCGCTCGCTGTCATCGGAGAAGAGAACATCCTCCGTCTTCTATCTGCTGTGACAGGAAACGTTCAGGACTTTTCAGCGTACGGTATTAATCAGGATTAACCATTCTCAGCCCCTACTGACCCATAACTTTTGAGGCTTGTATGAAACTTGAAGATTTAACAGGTGACGACCGTACTCTGGTTGTAGTCGCTCTCCAGGCTCCTTTCCGGGAGCGAAGTAACTCATATCATGCAGCCTGCACCGCCTGCCAGCTTGCAGGCGAGAAACCACCAGCTGAGAATCTTTTTGGCGTGGAGGAAAGTATTTCGGCAATTCGCCGGATGGGAGCTCTCCCGCAGAGATGAAGCCAGATATGAAATCAACCAATGAGAACGAAAACAGACGCGGATTGCTCATCAGTGCAGGTCAGTTGCTGTTTGGTGAGCGCTGGCAAACAGAACTCGCCAGAGCCCTTGGACTGTCGGACGGCAGACGCATCCGTCAGTGGCTTTCTGGTGACAGACCAATACCTGTCGGTATATGGGATGACCTGCGTGAACTACTGGAGGACAGAAGCTCCAAAATGGAGCTGGTAGTTAAACAGATTCAAGCCAGTAAGAAAGATAAAATGTAGGTACCTGCAGCTGACCATTAACAGGAGGCATAATGACGCAACAATTTTCTCCTCCGTATGAGGTGGTGGAAATGTCCCGGCGTATTTTTGAAAATTTAATCTCCAGTACTCTTAAGACATCTGATACCACAGGAACCTGCATGTATGGTTCGATTCTGGTTTCCATGCTACTAGAGAAATTTTCTGGGGTCAGGACGCGTATCGCCGGTGGTGATGGTGTTGGTGATGGCGGAATTGTCACCCCTGAAGGCATGAAAGGGCATTACTGGGTTGTCGCTAACGTTCATGGCATGCACTTTATTGTAGATATAACTGCCGATCAGTTCGGTATGGACAGTATCATATACAAAGGTCTTAAGGATGCCCCGGAGTACGTGGAAGGGCACCAGGCTGTAGTAGATGAGCATGTTGCTGATAGTTTTCAGAAGCTTTTTCAAAGCTACTCTTCAGAGGATACCCGGCTATGAGCCCTGTCAAAAATGGCGACATCATGAAACGCCTCAGAAAAATGATGCCCAAGACCGTTGAGCCTGCATTCAATTCACCTGAGGAGTTGTTGCAATGGCAGCGGGAACAGGGACAGCTTCGCTCGGAGGCCCTTGAGCGCGAGAATAGAGCTATGAAAATGCAAAGGACTTTTAACCGGTCAGGGATACGTCCTCTGCATCAGAATTGTTCATTTGATAACTACTTAGTTGAATGTGAGGGGCAAATGAAAGCACTCATGCTCGCCCGCCAATATGTAGAAGAATTTGAGGGGAACATCGCCAGTTTTATTTTCTCTGGAAAACCAGGCACTGGCAAAAACCATTTGGCAGCAGCAATCTGTAATGACCTCTTGTTGCGGGGAAAGTCAGTTTTAATCATAACGGTTGCAGACATCATGTCGTCCATGAAAGATACCTTCGGCAACAGGAATACCAGTGAAGAACAACTACTGAACGATCTCAGTAAAGTTGACCTTCTGGTCATTGATGAAATTGGAGTGCAAACAGAATCACGCTATGAAAAAGTTATCATCAACCAGATTGTTGATCGCAGGTCATCATCAAAACGCCCTACGGGGATGCTCACTAACAGCAATATGGAAGAGATGAACAAACTTGTAGGTGAGCGCGTGATGGACCGCATGCGTCTCGGAAACAGCCTATGGGTAGTGTTTAACTGGGAAAGCTACCGACATCGTGTTTCTGGAAAAGAATACTGAATCGACTGGAAAAACAATGAGAGTACTGCCTGGCAGAGCACGTTATACTGGTTAAAATCACAGATATTATTTGCGCTGGGTTAAATGAGTGATAGAATATCACGCATATAACCTGTGGAGGCAATAATGTCTGAATTTGATTCCCTTGCGGAAGAGCTGGTGGAAGAGGCACGTAATGAAGAGGCCAGACAACAGCAAAGGGACCTGTCCCTGATAGGGAAAGTCCTTGAAATCTATGATCAGAAGTTTGTTGCCGAACTTTTGCGTAAGCTGGGAAATTCAGACTGGACCAGGGAGACCCTGAACCGCTGGATTAACGGGAAATGTGGGCCACGTTCACTTACCGTAACTGAGGCATCGCTTCTTGAAAGACTGCTCCCGCAGCCGCCAGCAAACCATCCCAATTATGCTTTTCGCTTCATCGATCTCTTCGCCGGTATCGGCGGTATCCGTCATGGGTTTGAAGCCATTGGCGGCCAGTGTGTTTTCACAAGTGAATGGAACAGCTATTCAGTCAAAACTTATAAAGCAAACTGGTACTGCGATCCCGAAGCGCATATCTTCAATTCGGACATCCGCGATGTGACACTCAGTCATAAGGAAGATGTCAGCGAAGAAGATGCCTACGCCCATATCGATAAATCGATACCCGATCATGATGTTCTGCTGGCTGGTTTCCCGTGTCAGCCCTTTAGCCTTGCAGGTGTGAGCAAAAAAAACTCACTTGGCCGTAAACACGGTTTTGAATGTGACACCCAGGGGACCCTATTCTTTGATGTGGCTCGTATCATCATGGCAAAAAAACCGGCCATCTTTGTACTCGAGAACGTCAAGAACCTCAAAAGCCATGATAAAGGGAAAACTTTCCGTGTCATTATGGATACCCTGAATGAGCTCGGTTACGACGTTGCTGATGCTGAAGCTACAGGTGCGGATGATCCAAAAGTTATAGATGGTAAGCATTTCATCCCTCAGCACCGGGAGCGTATTGTTCTGGTGGGCTTCAGACGTGACCTGAATTTAAGTCAGGGATTTAGCCTTGCTGACATTTCTTCGCTGTTTCCTGAAAGAAAAGTGCTGTTCAGAGAACTCCTTGACAGTGATGTTGATGATAAATACACACTAACGCCAAAGCTGTGGGATTATCTCTATAAATACGCCAAAAAACACCAAGAGAAAGGTAATGGCTTTGGCTTTGGCCTGGTTAAACCAGACGATGATAAAGCTATTTCCAGAACAATATCAGCAAGGTATCACAAAGATGGCAGTGAATCGCTTGTTGATCGTGGTTGGGATAGCGAACTCGGTGAAAAAAACTTTAATGACCCTGATAACATGGCCAGACGTCCTCGGCGTCTAACACCGCGTGAGTGTGCCCGGCTAATGGGATTTGAGCAGCCAGGGAAAGTAACTTTTCGAATCCCAGTATCCGATACCCAGGCTTACCGCCAGTTCGGAAATTCCGTCATCGTGCCGGTATTTGATGCGGTAGCGAAATTGCTGGAGTCACGGATCATCGAGGCTGTAAAGTCTCGGAAATAGTGCACTAAAAGAGCCCTGAGGGGCTCTTCATTTATCTGTGCAGGTATTGTTCTGTGCGAATAAAACATTCAATGATATTAGGGAAGACGTCAAGAATAGAGTTCCTTAATTTCATTGATAAACGCAGACAAAGACATTAACTCTCCTCTAATTTCCTCGGGAAAGGCCTTATGTAACCCTTCCGGTACAACGAGTCGTATGCCCTCAGCCTGCATTTCCCTGAACTGGGCGACAGATACGCCCTGCTGTAGGGTGAACAGGTGTACTGTATCTATTCTGTTAGCCTCATTCAGTACCTGCCGCCAGCGGTCCTTACAGGTTGTTTTTACCCCCAACATGCGTAACCGTTCTGCCGGGTAGTCAGGATCGCGATAGGCTGCACCGGAAGGGAAGATGAAATCGGGTTTTTTCTTACCTTCTGTGGTGGCCTGCGTTTCGAAGCTCGTTGCGCCGTGTTCGGTGAAAAGGGACTCAAGATGTAGCTCAAGGCTTTTCCCGGCACGAGACTTCCTTCGGTTACTCACCGAGTTAGCAAGCGTAATAAAATCATTCACAGTTGCAAAACCTTTGGCTATCTGCCCCAACACGTGCAGTTCCTCAACGGCAAGGAAAATTTCAAACTCAATTTTTCTTCTTCGCGTCAGTTGAGTATCCGGATCGCTTGTCTTTTTATCGTAATGGCATGCAGCAAAACCAATAATTTCCCTGCCTGAAGGGAAATAGTGATTCCATTCCGGTGGTAACTTATACTTTGTTCTTCCTGGAGGGGTCTCTGTAACGAACCCTCCAATTATTTTGTCTCCAGGGCCAAATATTGTTGCTCCCGGGATAACTTCACCAATTATTGGTTCAAGAATCTCTTCCTCGCTCAGGTCTTTGCACACCCAGACATCACAATAACTGGAAGATGTTCCTGGCATATGATCGAAGGCGAGAAGTGCCAGAGCGCCGGTATTCTCCGGATTCTGGAGAGGATTTTGTTTACCAAAACCCGTCAGACGCTTTTCATCACGGGTGCCGCCGAAAAATTTATTGTTGTAGTAAATGGCCCTTACATCATTTAGGTCAGGACAATCAGGATGAGATGACACATGAACGGAAAAAAGAGCTTCGGGATTTCTTAACTGAGTATCACGGAGGGAGGGGAACAGCTCATCAATGACGGCTCCCGGCATGTAAAGACCAGACTGGTGGGATTTTGTAGCGCCGGTATCGTTAGCGGATAAGCGCTTAACGAATACCCAAACATTCGCAGAACACTTTGTTTGCAACCACTCCGCCAGAAGACTCATTCAAACCACTCCACCATAAACACTCACTGTTTATGAGCGATGTTACGCATCCTGAGGTAAGAAGCAAGTCTAAAGAGACTGAGCAAGGCAGCAGGGAAGGAATTTTTAACTATGAATCCACTTTTATGATCAGAAGGTTATGCATAAAAACATTCAAACACCATTACTGAATGATTTATTTAATCACTAGTTATCTGAAGAAATGTTATCACTATCTTAACATTACATACATAAATTAATTTACATCTGAAAATGATAATGGAATTAATAACAAACAACATTGTGTAATTTCCTTCTTATAATTTTCCACTGTTTATGAGATGTGTCCCCCTCTTTAATTCAAAATTAGCCGCCTAAAGAAATTTAAGGGATTGACGAAGCGACTTTAAATGCAAGAATAGATATGCACGTTGTTCTTAGTAATGAAAGATACATAGGAAAGAGCTGTGATTTCGTTCTTAAAGGTCAACATAGTGCGTACAAAATATGTTTTATTACAATCAAAATGCGGGATTTCATTGACTAAACATTTATATGTGGAAAAATAGATTCATCCCGTATCACTCAAAAAGGTAACATATGATAATCCGTGACAAGATTACCGCAGAATTGAATTACCAGGCATCTGTAGAAGGAGAGACGGGTAATATAAAAATGTGTCGTATTATTCTGGGGGCTGTGAACAACATGGTTGTTTACAATACAATGGTAAAGGTAAAGAAAGCACCAGGTTCTGACTCAAAAACCGACGATGAACAGTATTTCCACTATGTAAAGCCCTGGGTGGTTCCGTTCATTGAAAAAATGCATGCAGTCAATGACAAATGAATGCAGCATAACTGAAAGGAACAACTCATGGCATTACTGATATCAGCAGACGATCGCATTACAAGGCTATGCCCTCTGGACATGGAAGGTAGCCGTGATAATGACGGTGCATTCTCGCTTGCAGATATGCAACAACTGGTCGGTGGTTACATTGAAGCTGTGAAGCTCAACCCTGTAATCGTTCATGAAAACATTCGATATTGCTGGTTGATTATTAATGAAGAAGGAAAGCTTCTATCCTTACCAGTAAATAAAAATGCAACTCTTCTGGTTAAAAGCGTTATCAGCCCTGGCGACTATATAGTAGGAAATGCGTTGATGCTCGAAGAAACCGAATTTCAATAGCGTAACACCATGGCTTTGAATGTTTTTTTATGAAGTTTTGGTCTTTATATTAGCCTGTCATTGACAGGCTTTTTTATAAAAATCATGGTTTTGGGATTTAATCCAAGTGCAAGCAGAAAGTTACTTTCTTTTTTACGTTCCTGAGGAAATATTTAGAGCTAATATATCAGGTTTAACATTAACCAGTTGCAATAAACATTCTCTATGGCCATATGTGCTACCTCCGGATTTATCGATATAGACTTCACCATTAGCTCTCTTTCTTTCCCTTCCGTAACGTGCTGCGTATGCTTCTGGCATATTTTTTGAGCAAATCTCGCAAGGCCCCAGGTAGTCACTACTCCGACCCGTTGCTCTGGTGACTTTAACCATACGACCTGTCGGTTCATTTTGAATCATTACAATCCCCCCCATCTTATCTAAATGAAATATAGGATTCGTGCCTACCCATTAAAATAGTTAAAAATTAGCAAGCCAAACACACCAAATACACTAAAATAGAACGTAGCAACAATGATTCTGGCAGACACAGTAGGTGTCATCCTTGCATTGAATGCACAGATGAAAAGCGCAATGGTTGCAACAGTTTTTATAATGTAGCCTGGAAATACATTGCTTTCGCCAATAATCTTGCCGACTTGTGAGCTTAACAGGCAAAAAATGAGAATAACCAGCGGGCTCAACCATTTTTGGTTTCGACTAAAGTAAGAATCACTTTTTTTGTTTTGCATACTCATATATTTTTTCCTTTTTTTGAATGGTATTCTGCTGAAATCATCTGATTTGTTGTTAAAAAGTTACTTTTTGCGAGTCGTGTTCTTGCATGCGATAAAAACAAGCAGACCAACCACACAAATTGTGAGGAAGAACGCTTTCAATTGGCTCCTGAGATCATCCATTGCTTGAGATTCGTTTAACGGCGTCGTTCTAGGAAGATCGTTGTTCTCAATGTCGACTTTTAGCTTTTGAGCGTCTGCACCCAAATCCTCCACCATTAACTCAATCATGTCATTTTTTGTTGATTTTAAAACATTTGCTTCGGCAGTTATATTTTTAGAGATGACCGCATCATGGCTTTGTTTTTGGCTTTCAAGTATAGAGATCAGACGCTGAATGCTAGAATTCAACTCTTCGCTGGATGAGTTGTTTTTATTCAATGATGAGATCAGTTGATCGATTTTTTCTTGTTCAAGTTTGTTCTTCAGCTGCATGAATATATTATTGGTCAGTTCCTCCTGACTTTGATTAAGCACGTTGTGCTCAGATATTTTTGCAGAAGTAGTGTTTCTTTCATTAATCAGATCAGTTAAGTGGTTCAACCCCGGTAAATCGCTAGACTCAAATTTATCATTGGCTGGTTCATCAATACTGCTGGCAAAGCTACCAGGGCTCATGAATGCAGTCAGAAGAATGACTGGCAGGGATGACCGAAAGAAGGGAGAAAATTTCGAGGATTTCATAAAAATAGCCTGAGTAGTAGAGAAAGTGGTCTATCTATCGTACAGGCCAGTTAAGTTACTTTTCTGATTTAAATGCTCATAAACAAGGTTTAAATATTTTTTTTTGCAAACGGATAACCAGAGGTATGCCCCAGGGACATAGAGGGGCACAAATCTGCTCAGCATCCCATCATCCGTTCCATTTTTTCCATTTGGCTCAGCTCATCCAGTTCACGCTGTTCACGCCGTCTTTCCACTAACGCTCTTTTTTCGCCGAAAGACATCTCGCGGATATTTGGAACTTTCACTTTCCCGCTGCCTTTACAGGTAGTGCAAAGGACATCATAGGCACCGTTAACGATCCTTTGCCGTTCCTCTGGCTCAATATCGTAAAGTTCAGAGTTGGTAAAACCATCTGAAAATGCAGGGTTGTCCATGCTACCGTGGCCATCACAGTGATGGCAAATTACCCAATAAAAGTTTCCCATAATGCCTTCCTCAATCTGCTGTTACACCACTCATCGTATGTTTTTAGCGGCTTATCGGTGGTTACGTCATTACACTTACAATTATATGCCGTAGGAGGAACATATTTTGCAATCACATCTATGTGGTGGCTCATGTTTTTCAAAGCACGTCAATGTATGCAGTCTGAGCGGAGGAATACGGCGAAATACGGTATGACCGCAGCTAAGTCGTAAGACCCAGATCCTGCCTCCTCTTTCTCCAGT
The DNA here is from genome assembly GCF_020526085.1 of Klebsiella africana. Taxonomy (NCBI): domain Bacteria; kingdom Pseudomonadati; phylum Pseudomonadota; class Gammaproteobacteria; order Enterobacterales; family Enterobacteriaceae; genus Klebsiella; species Klebsiella africana. The sequence continues at coordinate 188,186 of NZ_CP084875.1, forward strand.
TGTGATGTCAATGTGTACAACATCCCTCCAGACCTTTTTCATTTTGGTTTCTTATCCAGGCTTTTTGCTGTTTTTATCAAAGGGAGGATCAATTACCATATCCGCAGCTTTGTCCCACTCACTTGGGGTCACAGCTCCCGTCAGGTACGCAATCCTCATACCTATTGTAGGTCTGCCCGCTTTCATGAGATACGCCGCTGCACCTGCACACATAGCATCTTTCGTTGAAGGGGTGTACAAGCCATCTTCAAATTGCCCGCCAGCAATAGAATGTACAATTTTATGGCAGTAAAAGGTTGTGTGATCATCTTTTAGCAGGGTATCGATAATGGACGATAGACGACCAGGGCTCAGATGGATGGCCCCTTCTTTCCTGAAAGGGCAGTTAGCACAGGGCATCTTTAACCGAAACATATCTTTGATGCGGAAATGCCCCCCAGCACCCAAGGTTGTTGGTTCGATACTGCCTGTTTTATCTTTTTGCATACTTGCACCAACCTTGATAAACGAAAATTGCTTGTGATTGCAGTCAGCGATCTGAGCACCGTTCCTCTTTTCTCTCTTCTGAATCGTCCCAGCAGTGTTCTGATATCGCTCTAGTGACAGCAACTGAGTTGTCTTCAGCTAAAACATGATAATCAGCAAACCTAAAGTTATCACACAGTATTACTGTGTAACGCTTCATTTTTGCTCCTCAGATCTGAGATCTGCAACCTAAACAAGATGGGGGTGTGTTATGTCGTAAAACTGTCCATAAGTTAGTTTCTTGAAGTTTGGGGGGATGATAACTGGTTTATTATACCCATCATTCCTGTTAGGTATGGCGAAAGCTAATGCATCCTACCTTCCAGAGATTGTACCACCGTAAGTTGTCAGGATAGCTGTAGCGAAAGGGCGATTGGCCACTGGTCCACCGTGGGCGCTGTGCATGATGCCAAAATGATTAATTATGTATGAAGACCAGCATGGGAAAGGACCGAGTTTGTTATTAACATTTTTAATAATTACATCGAGTTTTTTGTTGAATTCACGCCCATCCGATGTATTTCCTTTCCCCCGGGCTACAATCACCGGTACCTTATCCATATAGCTTCGTCTTTTGATCGTGATTTCGCACGGGAATTTGTGATCTGCTTTCCAGACGAATGACTGTATTTTATCCCCCTTATCACCAAAACTCTGGGAGTCGACCCAGCCTACGGCTTCAACGAGTGTCATGGCTTCTTTAATTAATTCTGACCGCTTCTGTGAAATCGGCTCGAAGGACTCAATTAGAGCCTGAACCTCTGGCCCTTCCACAATATAGTAATCATAAAACTTCACATGGTCGGACATTGTGCTTTCCTTTTAATAATATTGGTTTGGATGCCATCAAAGAAAGTTACTTTCCGTGCGTCTAGTCTAGAGGCCTAGTACCTCTTTCATTTGCTTTTGCGTTCTGATGGCTTTTGCCAGCGTTAGATCAACATCTCCCCTGTATCCCGTACCATCAGGTAAAATAACCAGACGCACCATTTTTCTGTTAGGTTTACAAATCTCTATCCTGTCTCCTTTGCGAAATACAGAGTATCCTTTTTTACTTGCCTCAGAGACTAATTTTTCAATGCCTTTACTTGCCATAAGTTAGCCTTACTCGGATTGAATCAGTATTAAAATTAAATATACAGTACCAGGAGGCCACAAGGTCGACAACAGCAAGGCAAAATTTCATCCTGTCCAACATAAGCCAGCGGGTCATTATCATACTTCACTTCACCCGATTTTTTCTTGAGTCGACATGCACCGCAATAACCAGAACGGCATTGTGATTCCACCTGGATGCCTGCTGATTCCAGTTGTTCCAAGATAGTAGTAACGGCATCTTCGCCAGTTATAACTGCCTCACTCTGTTCGGTAGAAACAATCTGACAATTAAAGTTAGCTGACATAACGCCCCCTTGGTAGTTGGTTCATTATATCACTTCCAGATGCCACCATAACCCCCTTAATTATTTGGCAACAGAAAAAAAACCTTAGATAATACACCTCGTCATAAACAGCCAAAAATAACCACTTGGGGTTTTCCTCAAAAAAACAAATTGAAAACACCCCACCCAAAAACTGCGAATGTTTTTGAAATATCACTCACCTTTTCTCTTCTAAATTTAAAATGACCTCTTGTCGTAGCGTTTTAATATGCAATCATATTCATAACAAAGGAGGAAATATGATTCATTCATTTGAAGAAAAAAATCTTGAGAAGTTATTTACGAGCGGGAAATCGCAGTCAGGGCTTCCTACGGATATTACTAACAGTCTTAAAAGAGCCCTTAATGAGTTACACGCTGCGGGAAGCGAAGCCGACCTGATCCGTCTTAAAAGCCGTAACTATGAAAAAATCCACCATACGCGGTTACGCGAACGTGAAAGGGCGGGCGATATGTCCTCTATCCGCGTGTCTTCAAAATACCGCCTGCTGTTTACGTGGGCCAATGGTGGGGCTAATCGGGTCAAACTTACCGCTCATGCCCATGCTTAAGGAATTGTTGAATGCACCATGTAGCAGAGCATCCTGAGGAAGAAATCAGGGCTATCGAGTTATATACATTGTTGGGCCGGGAAGGCGTGCAGGTGCGTCTGAACAGTCTCTCTGTTAAGGCTACATCTCGTTGGGAGCAAGCTCTACCTTTGCCTCCTGATTTTACGGGGACACCATTTGATTTTCTGACGGATGCTGAACGCGAAGAAAGGCATCTTTTGTTAATCGGACAGATGCTCTGCATTGATGAACAGGCAGAGGCCCGCGAGCGTATCAAACAGCGTTTAGCTAGTCGTAGGAAAGGTAGCAGCCAGCAAAATGCTGACTGAACCACTCGAAGCAAATATATGGGACGACAATGTTAGAGAAAATTTATTACCTTGCCCTTTTTCTGATTGCGATTTGCATTATTCGCGGTTTCATTTTCGCATGGAGCAGACGCAGTCCATTGGCCCTGACGTTGACCATCAGTGCCCTGGTGATTTGTCTGGCTTTCCATACTCTGGATAACTCCGTAGCAACAGGTATGGATCAGATATTATCCGGTACACGGGACTTTACACAGTGTGACTTCATTGACCAGCAATCAGCTGAAATCAGCGGTCGTGGCTATCCGGTCGTTGTCCTAATGTGCGATGACGGTCAACAGGTTGTTAATGCTGACGTTTACTCACGACAGCTGATGCAGAATCAGGATTGCAACACGTTCAGGGGGGTGACAAGTTGTCACTTACTGCCAGAAAAGTAACTTTCGATAAAAATAATTATCCGCTGCGGCATTTGTAGCGGTTATGCGAGGAAGCTTACTTTCAAATCTGATAATCTTTCTGAAGTAAACATGCAGCGAACGAAAAACCTTATTAATCATAGAGAAAACAATGAATTTCAACGACGAGAAGAATAATGCCAGCGACAAACATGCAGATGATCCTGTGCAATCAGGACAGAGCGAACAAAACACAATTAGGATTCTTAAACCAGGATCAAATAACGACCTGATTGACCAACTTCGTGGTGGGCCTCTGGACAAAACATCCGTTAACTATGAATACCACTCACCGGATCCTACTGAAACTGCCCAACGTCTTGCTTTAATTAATTATTTGTGTGCCGGAGAAGAAAAAATGGTGCCTTTTAATCCTGTTAATTTGCTTCAAATTATGTCATCTCACAAGATGGAGACAGATGATGTTGCGCTAATCGCCGGTACCGATTCTGTTGCAGTGGAGTCCTGGTTCCAGGATGGGGTCGCCAGTGAGACAGCACTGCACAACATCGCATGTGCGGTCGGGGTATCGACGGAATGGATTCGGGGCTTTGTCTCCGGTAAGGATGAAACCCTTAAGGCAAACAGTGAAGGCCTGACGAAAGAATTGCAGAATCTTCCCCCTGAAGAAATCGCCGTTCTGGCAAAAAGCTTCAGTTTGCGTTTGAAAGAAATCAGCGAACTCGATAACAAGCAGCAGAGCCCAGCCGGGTCGATCGTCTCACTTAATGAGGTTTACAATAGTGATACCGAAGAGCTCCTTGCTATTTATCGGCTAATGCCTGAAACAGAAAGACAAAATCTATATCGCGTTGTTTGTTTAAGACACAAAGAACTATCACGACTTTACGAAAAATTTATTAAATCTTAACAACAGATTTAATAATGCAGTCTGGCTCCGGAAGTGGACATTTGGTTGCAGGTGTCCATTTTTTATTTACACCTGCTTGTTTTCAAGGGAGTTCACAATTAGAAATAAACACTGGAACATCACAAGTAATCTGCATTTAAAATACCCCCCCTTAGTCAGGGACTATGATATTGCAATCAAAGAAAAATGGTTTTCCGGGGGGGTAACCACACTCAAACATTGGATGTTTATTAACTAAATATGTCCTTTCCGTATTATTTTTGATTCTGATGAAATTCGCCCCTGGCATTCAAGATTAAATATGAGATAATGATTGCACGAATTTCACAGGGGTATGTTATGTCTCTTCTGAATCTGGATTTAATTGAAGCCATTTACTCTGATGCCGAGCGTGAACTCACCAATGATGAGTTATATAGGGAGGTACAGTCCCGCCTTTCAATTTCAGATAATGATTTCAATAAAAAAGAAAAATTCGGTTTGGCCGGTGTGCCGCATAACAAAATAAAACACCGTATCCGTTGGTTCCAACAGACGCTAAAAGCTATGAACGTCATTGAGCGTATAAGCTCAGGCCGTTCTCTATGGCGCCACTGTCGGAAAAACAAGTCAGGGCTTTCCGAAGTCAGGGAAGGGGCTTGTTTAGTGGCATTCAGTACAGATCTCGGCGTAGCGATTTTAGGAAATTCGACAATGGTGTTACCGGGCAATACCGAGCCGGTTCATCTCTGCCTGACTTCTCCACCTTATCCGCTCAGAAAGCAGCGGGATTATGCCGCAGCCTTCAAAAACGACAGTGACTATATTGATTTCATCGTGGAAGCCATTAGACCAATCGCCCGCCAGCTGGTTAACGGTGGTTCTGTTGTGCTGAATATCGGTCAGGATATTTTTAATCCGGGTCAGCCTTCTCGTTCCCTCTACCCTGAGCGCCTATTACTGGCCTTGTGCGAGAAACTAGACCTCTACCTGATGGACCGGGTGCCGTGGGTGAATATGAGCAAACCACCCTCACCGACATATTGGGCCTGCCGTAAGAAAGTTCAGCTGCTGGCCGGTCATGAAATGATTTTCTGGCTGACCAATAATCCTGATGCTGTCCGCTCCTGTAACCAGCGCGTTTTGCAGCCCCACACTGAGAGCCACAGCGCGTTGGTTGCCAGAGGCGGAGAGAACCGTACGACCATCTACGGTGACGGTGCCCATGTCGTGAAACCAGGGGCCTTTTCTCAATCCACTGACGGGGCTATTCCCAAAAATGTAATAATCCGAGGCCATGCATGTGCTGACACTCGCCGGTTTCATCAGGAGGCTAAACGCTTAGGGCTTCCTGCTCATGGGGCGATGTTCCCTACGGCCATCCCCGATTTTTTCATACGGTTCCTGACGGAGGAAAACGAGCTTGTTGTTGATCCTTTTGCCGGTTCTCTCAAGACAGGCCTGGCCGCCGAGCGGCTCAACCGCAGATGGATGTGTTTTGATAGTATTCTGGAATGGTTACGAATTTCAGCCACCGGCTTTTTTTCTGACTTCCCGGGATTTGAGATGAACCCGATTATTGATAACGGTGAGTTGTTCGCGTAAGCGGCCGTTACGAATAAACATTATTCACTCTGTCTTTTGCGGAGTGAACGATCACAGGAGATGGCGATATGCCTGACATTATCCCGCACCAACAACAGCCGGAACGTCTTCATAAATTTCACTCCCTCAAGGGAGGGCAATACTGGCGCGCAAAAAACGATATTCCTGAGCAATGTATTGAACAGGATGAAGTGTTGCTGATTGAGTCGCTCCGCTGGGTTGATAATGCACTCCATACTGTGATCCTCCGCACCCATCCGTCAAAATACGGCAAAGACTTTGTTTTCAAATTTACCGATGCTGCTGGCCGTAGCTGCCACACCACGAAATCGTTTAAAGAGCATCGATTTCTGTTTAATGACTTTCTGGATAAATTTGAATTTGCAGATGATGGGCAGGATATCCGGAGCCAGGAACTGCTTGCAGCTCAAAACCGGGTTAGCCAGCTGACTCAGCAAATGACCGAAACCATGTCTGATCCTGAAGCACTGCGTACGGAACTCCTCGGCAGGGTTGAAGCAAAGAAAGCCAGTTCATCGACGCCAGGCGATGACAAAAAGCAACTTCCTATGGTTATGGAGCTGTCTTCATCAACTGAGATAGCGTCTCTTGGCACAGCTCTGTCATCAGGTATCGATGAAGCCAAAATAGCACAGCTCCAGCAGGCTGTTGAGTTCAGACATGAAATCGCACAGGCGCAAATCGACTGGATTAAAGAAAAGAATAATGCGATTTCGAGAGCCGTCATGGCTATTACTCCCTATCTGGAAGAGTCGGCTGCCGCCCAGCTTGCCATTGCCGAAGAAAGTCGCGAAACGCTGAATAAACTGATGGACGGTATAAAGTCCCTTGACCTCTACATCGGGAAAGATGTGGTGGTGAACACTATCAGGGAGGGTGAATCAGCACCGCCACACATTCCCTTGACGTTCGTACAGCGTAAGCTGGCCGTCGATGAGGAAACGGCTGTTTTTCTCGATATAGGAGAATGGTTTGATTTTGAAAAGTTGCCACTTTTTTTCCATGCATTAAACAACCATCCAGGGCTGGTGGAGCAGATCTTCCCGTCACAGCGCTGCGTGGTATGTATGACCACTACCCGTCGCTATATTGATTATCAGGACCGTTGGGCTAACTGGGAGCTCAATGCAAAAAACCAGACGGTCTTTCTGATGGTTCGGGACGGCGAACGGCTGTTCCAGGTTTACTCTGGAGTAGAGTCTCACCTCGGCGCTCATACACTTTTTCCAACCACCGATGAACAGGGAAATATCTTTCGAGGCATTGACGGTTCGCAGGTTACGTTCAATGACGTGTCATACACTGACAAGCTTAAAGCGCATGAGATGGTTGCTCTGCATTATTACCGGTTTCTTATCCTGTGCTGCGGGCTCGACCACCGGCTTAAGCTGTTTGGCGAGTTCTACGACCCTCAGGACCGCTTAAGTTTCGTCTCTATGGCGTTCCAGGAGAAGTATTGTCGATTCATTTATGATCATGATGGTACTGGCCTTCTGGACGATCCTGATGCGAAAGTGCGCCCCTCTATTGAGGAGTATATAACCCAGGCCAATAGCCATTTGCGCTCAGGTTCAAGGGTGTTCTGCGAATGGAGAGCTGTTTGTACACCAAATACCGCGCCGGGCGTTGTGAAAGTCGATACTGGTACCAGTTACCGATCCTATTATTTTACCGCCGATTTCATCAATGATGAGGGAATGGCGGTGGCCTTTACCCGCAACAATGAGATTTGCGTGGAGGTTCCGGTCAAAAAAGATATCTACCGTCGCACCCGGGCTAATGATGTACGTGAATTTAATGCGAAAGTATCCCTCACTAATTTTCAGCGTGATCCGTGGGATGACGCCTGCAGCGTGGGATTCCTCTGTCTGGACGCGGTTAAAGCCGATGATCTGGATTATTACATCCACAGCCGTTCCAGCCGTAAAAATTTTATGTACTACATAAAGCTCTTCAAACGCCTTTCAGCTGTCCTGAGAGCGGAAGAAGAGCAGGAGAAGCCCTATCGGCAAAAGCTCATCAGAGCGCTGGTGGATGGCAACATAGGCACTAAAACTAATCGTGCTGAAATCGTCGACAAGACAGTCATCACCTGGCGGGCGGACAAAAAAGGTCAGCCGCTTAGTGAAGGAATTGACAACGAGAAAAGCTGGAAAGCATTACTTGGCATGATGGACCTGATCGCCTGGCGCGGTTTGAGCCATAGAGAGGCTGCAGTGGAGATGGCCATCTCCCGGGGTAGCAAACCGTTACGTCTTATAGTCACGACAAATGCCAGACTGGCTCTGTATGTTACCCCTACAGCCGAGGAACGTGACGATCGCGTGGAAAAACATAAGTGGGCCATGCTGCTGACCTTTAAAATGTCAGCAAAAGGGCTGACTCTTGATTCCAGCAAACCTGCGTTGCTAAGCAAAAATAGTGTTTGCGAAACAACCCTCTATGAATGGCCGGAGGCCAATGAGTGGAAAGGGTTGAAATCAGTGTTCTCCAGCTTTCACGAAAAGCAAAGAGCGTTTGAATATATTGAGACAGGCAAAGAGGACCTCCGAAAACTGTCTCCGGCTAACCCCTCAGAATTTGAGGCTGGGGTACGTGAATGGATGACGGCCTACTGCGAAATGAATGATTACCGCAAAACCGGGGGCCAGGTGCAGCAGCCGAGATTGATGATACCGGTAGGCATCTACATTAACCGGGGAGACTGGCAGTATATCTACGTCACAACAGAAAGTGAGGCCGCTGGGTATTTTTATCACAACAGCAGCGAACGCCTGAAAAAGGAACTTTATCAGGAATATGTTTCACGCTTTGCTCACCCGGAAGGAAAGCTCGAAAGGCTTGAAACTAGGGGGAACAGGCTGGCATTGGGCATGACGAACAGAACTCCCGACATCGGCATGTTCTGTGCAGATCGCAATGTTGAAATGGATAGCGTGAATTATGGACCTTTATCTTACAGCGCCTACAGCCAGCTTCAGCGAATTGAAAACCGATTGTTTTTTGTCCTCGCTGAAGCGGAACGCGGGTTACATCGCAGGATTTATATTGCCGATAACCTTAAAAGCGATAATGGTGAGTTTATCATAGATAAACTCCTTGGTTCTTCACATCTACAGGTGCAGTCTGCCGTTGATGTATTCGAAGTCATTCTACCTAAGTCGTTGTCAGAAGGGCCGCTGCCGGTAATCAAATCGAGTGGTGAAATCTACCGTATTCACCACTGGTTTGATATCTGTCCAAAAGGCGCTGAGGCTAATGTTTCATTGAGCAATATCGAGGCACCAGTAAATAAGGTTACCAGACACAGTTTCGATAGCAGGGAGGCGGCAATCATGCATATCCTGATGCAGAAGGAAACCGTTAAGAAAAGTGTCTCCGGAGACAGATCAAACACGCCAGAAGGCGTTGACGAAAGGTGGTATTAGGGGAGCTTTATGTTTAGCAAGTTCTTTGTTTTGACCAGTATTGTTGTTTGGATTATGCCGGTGATGACTATCGCTGGCGCAATTTTCCGTAAGGACCTGTTAACCCGAAAAGAATGGATTTTTCTCGTTTTCTTTAGCATTGTCGGTGCATCCTACGTTTCTTATTCCAGCTGGCAGGACAGGAACATAGGCCTGGTGCCAATAGGGAAAGAATATTTATCTTGCCAGTTAAAATCGCGTAATGAACCCGACCCCGAAACTTTCAGGACTGTGACCCTTGATTGTGGCGGAGAAGAAAAAATGGCTAAAGAGGAATTGTATGATGCAGCTGTAAAAGCCGCCATAAAATACGGTTACGAGTAAATCATCAAGAACCACTTTTCTCCATTTTACCCCTCTGCAATTTAGTATTTCGTTCTATCCACCAGCACAGGCCCACGGTCCCGGTAAACCCGGAACCGGGACCTGTGCCGTGAGACCACTTTAGACGGGTCACATCACTTCAAAGGGAAGCTGTCGCCGTCTCAGTCACCCGGTCTCAAAATTTTTACAGGCATTCAGCCTGCAAAAACTTTGAGCTGCGGCTTCCTTCTCCGCCCTTTTTCGTTCTGTTTTCCCCGTCTGCGTTTGTCTCACGGCACAGGTCAGGCCGCACACAATCCTAAATTGCAGGAGAATACGCTATGAATGCTTTTAATAATCTGTTTAACCGTCACTGTCAAAACACTCTGCTGGCTCGCGGATGGCCTGCCGATATGGAACTGAACTATTCATTAGCTTACTGCCAGGGAGATGGTGTGGCATTTTACGGCGTGCTGCATGACAAAGAAATATTGTCCTTATTGGCTGGTCTGGTGAAATATAATCATATCACTGCAAAACTGGCAGAAGAGGTTGCCGAAGTAATCAAAGACAGCGAAACAAAACTCATCCTTGAACGCAACGGTTTTGGGTACCGATATTCTCATGCAAATACCATCCGAGTCCTGTTAGAAAATTACCCGGAAGATATCGGATATGAAAATCGCTTTTATGACGTTCTGGATAGTATCCAGGGGAGCATTGAGGAGATATGTAGCACGCTTGAAAATGACGGTTATAAAATCCATGAAAATATGAGCCCTTCCTATGCAGGCGACCTTGTTATGTCACGTGCCACAGCTAATTTCGAAATCATTGTAACCGAAAGCGAAGAGGAATTTTGGGACACATCAGATGCCTGGGATGATGAATGTAAAGATTTATACATAGCTGATCTTCTTACCGGGAGATATGAACTGAAGAATCTTGAAATAATCGTGAGGGGAAGAACCACAGGAAAGGTATACGGACAACATTACGCCGAACTGGTTTCAATTAACAAAAATAGTCCGGTGCGACGTTGGTTTGACCGCGATTGGTTAAGGTTAGCATTTGAGGAAGCGCGGGTAAAAATTGAAGATAGCCGTAAGGAACTTACAAACATAAGGTTATAGTTTCTCCAATGAGGGGCTGCAGCAGTGCAGCCCCAACCTTTCAGGTGACCGTCCCAGGAGTAGTGCGATTCATGGTCCGGTGGGTTCAGAAAACATTGCCAGATAGCGTTTGCTGTCTTCTGCGCCCCTTGCTGTACGAGATCTAAGGCCCGAACCATAGCTTTCGTAGCTACGTTTATCCTTGAAAGAACCATTTTCTAACGACATCAAACCATCCACAAAAGCCCAATTTTTGGATTATCGTCCGGAAGCGATCGTGCTCAGGATCACGCGGATCCTTTTCTGGATCGTTAAGGGTAAAACCTTTCAGTTAGTTCAGCCTGCTAGTTAACTAGCCTCTCAGAGGCCCGTAATCGCTCTCAGAAGCCGTTTCTTAGAAAAATGGTACCTACCTACGTATAATATTTGCGACTAATCCTGGTGTGTTTGACGACCATTCTGCGCTGGATCCGATCATTACCACTGTTCGAGGTACCGAAACTCAACCACCAGCACTACCCTGCAGAGAGGCAACACCCACTGGTTTTGTTCTTATCATACTAATAAATAACGAATTATTAAACTGTATGACAGTGATCTACGTTATGTCTTCGGCATATTTGTTGTTGTTTATTCCGATCTGGGATCCAGCTTCGGTAAGAGTTAGGGGTCAAATCCCCTAAAAGGAGAGAAATGCTGTGTTTGTAAACGATTTTGTGGGTCCAGCCACTTATCCCCGTTATCCACACCCTATAACCAATAATTGATCCCAATATGATCCTAGATCTAACCCATAAAAACCAAAAGGATCCCCGGCGCTGTATCCAATTGAATTATATAAGAAAATCGACACTTTTGATTAACCGTCGTACGTGTTTTTGTTAATGTTCATATGGAGTTTCATTAATGTATGAATGATTTTAGTTAACAGTCGTATGCTGGATGATCTACAGTAATGGGATTCAACATTAACGGTCGTATGTTTAGGATAGGA